>JAYUWD010000135.1:0-6317 GCA_043753735.1 Gemmatimonadaceae bacterium | reverse complement strand
GGAGCGCGACGCAGTGGGTGCACCCGCACCCGATGGCATCGTTCGCGACTGCCTTTTCATAACTGCCGATCGTGGCCACCTCATCGATCGGTCCGCTGGAAAGCTCACGCATGCACGAAATGGTCGACGCGTAGTCTTTCCCCAGCAAGTGATCCAGCAGCAGGTCAAAAGACGAGCAGCCGAGGCACCAGACGGTCAGCGTTGCGGTGATGAGCCGCGCGAGGCGATTGGGGAGAGAACCCATAAGTGTCAATCTAGACTGCGAGCGGAGACGAGTCACCCGAGCTTGGCAAGAACTCAGCTCGAGTAGTACGCCGCGTTTTCCTCGACGTATCCTTTGCTCAAATCGCAGCCGTACACAAGCGCTGTTCCGCTGCCGACGCCAAGGGACACGTCCAGATCCACGACGGTGTGCGCGAGCGTTTCGCGCACGACCGCGTCATTAAATTCGAGTCGCTCGCCTCCGCGGACAACCGGAAAGCCATTGATGCGTGCATCCGTGCTCGTCGGCACAATGGTGCAGGTGAAGCACTTGCCGATCGCCATGAGCAGGCGGCCAACGTTGGGGTCGGCGCCGTGCACCATTGTTTTAATAAGCGGCGAATTGACGATCGATTTGGCAACAATGTGTGCTTCGGCGTCATTGAGCGCTCCCGTCACATGCACGCGGATCATGCGCGTGGCTCCCTCGCCATCGGTGGCAAGAATTTCCGTCATGCGCACGCAGCCGGCGCGCAAGGTTTCGTAGAACGCGTCCGCATCGACAGCGCCCGCCATGCCATTCGCCAGAATGACGCACGTATCCGACGTACTCGTATCGGTGTCGACGCTCAGCACGTTGAACGAACTTTGCACCGCGCGACGCAACATGCCGTCGAGCGTTGCAGCATCGAATTCGGCATCGGTGAAGATGTAGGCGAGCATCGTCGCCATGTTTGGCTCAATCATCCCGCTTCCTTTCGCGACCCACGTGATCGTCGCGTTGCCAACGGACGCTGAAAGCGCCTTTGGATGCGTGTCCGTGGTCATGATCCCTTCGGCGCCCACCATTGGATCGTCCTGCAGATCCGCTGTCATGCCCACGATGCCGCGTTCGATCTTCTCGATTGGCAAGGGCACCCCGATCACCCCCGTCGAGCTCACGAGCACACGATCAGCCGTGGTGCCAAGTTCCTGCGCTGCCGCGGCAGCCATGCGTCGCGCGTTCGCGATGCCTGAAACGCCGGTCGCGACATTACTGACCTTGCTGTTGGCGACGATGGCGCGCAGTCGTCCGCTCTTGATCGTCTCTCGTCCCACAATCACCGGTGCACCCGGAAAGTGATTGCGCGTAAAGACCGCCGCCGCGGTCGCGTCGATCTCGCTCGCAAAGAGCGTCAAATCACGAGCCGTGGGTTTGAGACCGACGTTCCGGCTGGCGCAGCGGAAGCCGCGCGGGAACACCGGCGTGGCATGAAACGGTATGAAGGGTGTCGCAGGCATCCGCCAAAGGTGAAAGGGCGGGCTCCCCTGCGCCAGCGCCCATTAGACTTCCGGTGTCTTCCGTTTTGTCCACCCTTTCGCTTTCAGGACGTGCATTGCATGTCGCGTCTTTCCGTTGGTCTCGCATTCGTTGGACGCAGCCGTCGTGCTGCTTCATACGTGGCGTTGTCGCTCACGGTCGCTGCCCCGCTCGCATCGCCGCTCGGCGCGCAGGAGCAGCGCCCGCCGATTCAGATCACGCCGCAGCGTCCCCGCGCGGTCACCGACACTTCCATTTTTGCGCCCTTGGTGCTGCCAACGGCGAACGAGATGCGCGCGGGCAGTGGTGCGCCGGGTGTTCGCTATTGGCAGAATCGTGCCGACTACGCGCTCGCCGCAACGCTCGACACGGCCGCCAAGACCGTCCACGGCGAGATGACGCTGCGATACACGAACAACTCCCCGGATACCCTTCGCTTTCTCTGGTTGCAGACGGAGCAAAACGCGTTCAAAACCAACACGCTCAACTCGTTCGTCTTTCCGGAACAGTCGCGATTCGGAGCGCGTGGCTTTGCGGGTGGATACAACTTCACGCGCTTCGATCAGCTGTTGAATACACCGGCAGCCGGAAAGTCGGCACGGCGCGCAGCACTCAAGCGTCGGGACAACGAAACGTTGTTGAAAGTCGATCTGGCCGAACCGCTGGCACCCGGAAAGACGGCGACGATCGATGCAGCGTGGACGTTCCTGGTTCCCGAGCATGGGGCCGACCGCATGGGACGCGATGGCGCGCTGTTTGAGATCGCGCAGTGGTATCCGCGTGTGGCAGTCTACGACGACGTTCGCGGCTGGAACATCGAGCCCTACCTGGGACAGGGTGAATTCTACCTCGATTATGGCAACTACTCGCTCGCGATCACGGTTCCGGCGGGATACATCGTCGCGTCCACCGGCGTGTTGCAAAATGCCCGGGAAGTGCTGACGCCGACGCAGATCGCGCGTCACGCCATCGCGGCCAAGTCCGATACTGTCATCCGCCTCATCACCGCCGACGAGCTGAAAGGCGGCGCTGCACGCGCGCGGACTACCGGCACGATGACGTGGAAGTTTGCGGCCAAGAATGTTCGTGACGCCGTGTGGGCTGCGTCGCCGGATTTCCAGTGGGACGCATCGAGCTGGAAGGGGATCATGGCGTACGCATACTATCGCCCGAGTGCGGCAGTGAACTGGCATGACGCGGCCGATCAGTCCCGCATGTCGATCATGGAATATTCGGAGCGCTGGTTCATGTATCCATGGCCGCAGATCTCCGCAATTGAAGGGCCGATCAGCGGCATGGAGTATCCAATGGTCGCGATGGAGAACAAGAGTCAGGATGTGTACGACCTGTACAACGTCGTCACGCACGAAATCGGACACATGTGGTTTCCGATGATCGTGGGCAGCAACGAGCGGGCGTACATGTGGCAGGACGAAGGCTTCAACACATTCATCAACACTTTCTCGGAAAGCCGTCGGTATCCCGAAAAGGGCGATCAGATGGCGCGCTCCGCCGAAGAGCGTCGACTTGTGGAAGGGTACATGGTCAACGGCATCGACAAGCCGGTGGTCATGAATCCAGATCGTATCGATCCTCGGCTGCTTGGCGAGGCGGCCTATGTGAAGCCGAGCGTCGGGTTGCAGCTGCTCCGGCAGGAGATCCTCGGCCCTGACGCTTTTGACGATGCCTTCCGCACGTACATCGCCCGTTGGGCGTACAAGCATCCGACACCGACGGATTTCTTCCGCACGATGGAGGATGTCGGAGGACGCCGTCTCGACTGGTTCTGGCGACAGTGGTTTGTCGAGAACGCGCGCTTCGATCAGAGCATCGACTCCGTCGTGACGAGCAAGGTTGGCGACACGACGGTCGTGGCAGTGCTGTACGGCAATCGTGAGCGCGGTGTCCTGCCCATCCGCGCCCACTTCACCTTCTCCGACGGAACATTACGGGACTACGTCTACCCGGCCGAAGTGTGGAGCACCAACAGTCGCAGCTATGCGCGTGAATATCGCTTTGCCGGAAAGGAGCTCGCGCGCATCGAGCTGGATCCGGAGCATCGGTTGCTCGACATCGACCGCACCAACAACAGTTGGGGACAGAAGAACGTCGTGCCATAGCCGTTCACACGAGCCATATGGTCGGCAGATGGTGCTGTAGCAGTGGCGTCGCAGCCGGTGCGGTCACAGATTCGCTGATCCCTCCGCCTCCGTCCTCCCGAAACCGCCGTCTGTGCCGTCGCAACCTTCGCTGCGTCCCTTCGATATCGCCGTCGCGCTCCGTCTTCTCCTGGTCCCTGAGGAGCGCTACGAGCCGTTGGCAGCAGCGCTCGTGACCAGCACGAGCGCTGTTCACCGCTCCGTCGCGCGTCTGCAACACGCGGGCCTGTGCAAGGCGGGCAGCCGCACGATCGCCCGGCCTGCGTTGCGGGAGTTTCTGCTGCATGGTGTGCGCTATGCGTTTCCTGCAGTGCAAGGCCCGGAGCGCGTTGGTGTGCCAACGGCGTGGTCGCATTCAGCGGTCGGTGCGCTGTTCACCGATGGCATGACCATGCGGACGCTGGTGTGGGCGAATGAAGCCGGCACGATGCGCGGCGAAACACTGGTGCCGCTATTTCCGGGGGTGCCCGCTGTTGCGGCCCTCGATCCGCGCTTACATGAGCTCCTCGCCTGCGTCGACGCATTGCGCGCCGGGGGCGCGCGCGAACGTCGCATCGTGGGCGATGCGCTGGGTGAACGTGTGTTGTGGGCGCCGACGGGCACCGCGTAGCCTACCATCGCATCGGTGCAAGCTCACCACATTGGCGAGCTGCTTCGCACGTCGGCAGTCCGCGTAAGCTCCGCAGTGCTTCCCTAGCGTTGAACCGGAAGGTGCGCCGACGTCCACCCCTGAAAGCCGCCCACAAGATTCTGCACGTCCGTACGGCCAAGGCGATGCAACAGACTCGCGGCGATCGCTGAACGCGTCCCACTTTGACAATGCACCACGAGCGGTGCATTGGGGAGCGATTCGATTGCATCGGTGAGCAGCCCGAACGGGATGTTGGTGACGCCTGGCAGGTGCCCTGTTTCCCACTCGGTGTGACCGCGCACGTCAATCACCTGCAGCGTACCGTCTTTCATCCCCTTCGCCACCGACTCGGCGCTGACCTGCGCAATGGAGTGCGGTCGCTGTCCCGTCGCGCTCCACGCCAACAGGGCTGCGTCTGCATCGATCCATCCACGGACACGATCAAGGCCGATCATCGCCAGCTCGCGCGCGGCCTGTCGTGCGACGTCCGCTCCGCGGATGCCGGTCGCTTCCTGCGGAATCAACAACGTAATGTCGACGTTATAAGGGACAATCCAGCCCGCCCACGTTGAGAAGCTGCGCGACAGCGGAAGCGAGATCGAACCCGGTACATGTCTGCCGGCAAACAGATTCGGGTCGCGCAGGTCGAGCACCCATGCGTTCGCGCGCGATAACGACACCATTTCTTGCGCAGGCAACTCGCTTGGCGACGGCATCGCGCCAAGGACGACGGGGCCTTCGCGATTGATGCGCTTCATGTCGGCAAAATACTTTGGTGGCTCAGGCTGACCATCGAGCACGCCGCGCACAAATGCGTCTTCGTCCGTCTCGGCGACGCCCCAATTGGACAACTTCTCGTAGCCAACAGTGCTGGAGGGAACGGCGCCGAGCGCCTTGCCGCACGCAGAGCCCGCGCCATGGCCAGGCCAGAGTTGCAGATGATCCGGGAGCGCGCGGAAACGTTTGAGCGACTCAAAGAGGGCGCGCGCACTTTCTTCCATCGTACCGGCCACGTGAGCAGCTTTTTCGAGTAGATCGGGGCGGCCAACGTCACCCACAAAAACGAAATCGCCAGAGAGAATGCCCATCGCTCCGACTCCACGCGGCGTGTCGGTGACGATGAACGACAGATGCTCCGGGGTGTGCCCCGGCGTGTGCATCACGTCGAGATGGATGTTGCCAACCTCGATGCGATCGCCGTCATGAAGCAGATGCGCGTTATCTGCTTTAGCGAAGGCGTACTGCCAGTCGGTACCGCCCTCGGCCGAGAGATGCAGCGCCGCGCCCGTGCGCGCGACGAGTTCGCGCGAGCCCGACACGAAGTCGGCGTGAATGTGCGTTTCCGTTACATGGGAAATGCGCAATCCTTCGGCGGCGGCAGCAGCGATGTACGCGTCGATATCCCGAATCGGGTCGACCACGATCGCATCACCGGTCGTTTGACAACCGATGAGGTAGCTCGCTTGTGCGAGAGACGAGTCGTAAAACTGTCGGAGAAACATGAGGACCAATATATCAAGTCGGACGCGGGAGCAAGAACGCCAATGGACTGCCCGCAAGAATACTGATCAATATGCTGATCTCATATTGAGACGAATAATTGCCAGCGGTGAAACAGCCATGCCGGAACAGCTATGCCTGTCGAATCGTCGTTTCAGTACCATATGACCATGGCTCCCGCATCTGACCGAAAGCGTTCGACCCTCGCGGCAAATCGAGCGATAGCGGCGACGCGCCCCATCCCGATTGCCACGGCAAAGCTTCCAGTCGGCGGGAGGCTGTCGGTGGAGGAAATAGCGCGTGAACTTGCGAAGCGGCCGGTCGCGCGTGGAGCAACCGTGGATGCCGCAAAAGCGTTGTCGGCGAGGGGCGGTGCAGCGGTGAAAACGCCGGTCGCGCCGACCAACAAGAACTCGTCTGTCGCGGCGAAGGCGAAGCCGATGGGAAAGGCCAAGCCGGGTCGCGAAGGCGAACAGCGCATCGTTTTCACCGTCGTGGTGTGTTTTCTGTTTTGCGTCACGACGCT
>JAYUWD010000134.1:0-2031 GCA_043753735.1 Gemmatimonadaceae bacterium | reverse complement strand
TGTGAACCCCAGAATGCAGGCGGTTCACGGCACCGATTCAATGGGCGAGACGGCGGAGAACGTGGCCGAACAGTACGGCATCTCGCGGGAAGATCAGGACGCGTTCGCACTCAGATCGCAGCAAAAAGCGACGGCATCGCGTGCAGCCGGTCGCTTTGCCGAGGAGATCGTTCCTGTCGACATACCACAACGCAAAGGCGCACCGATTCGGATTGAAGCGGACGAGTTCATTCGCCCCGACACGACGCTTGAGGTGCTGGGCAAATTGCGTCCTGCGTTTCGAACCGATGGTCAGGGCACTGTTACGGCCGGTAATTCGTCAGGGCTGAACGATGGTGCAGCGGCGTTGTTGCTGGCGTCGTCGCGCGCCGTTGCAGAGTTGTCGCTCACGCCGCTGGCGCGTGTTGTATCGAGTGCGGCCGCTGGTGTAGCGCCGCGCATCATGGGCATCGGACCGGTGCCGGCCACCAGGCGTGCCCTCGAGCTGGCCGGACTCTCGATCGATCAAATGGATGTCATCGAACTCAACGAAGCATTTGCTGCACAGTCGCTCGCCGTGTTGCGCGAACTCGCCATCGCAGACGACGATCCGCGCGTGAACCCCAATGGCGGTGCGATTGCGCTGGGTCATCCCCTTGGTATGAGCGGTGCCCGACTTGCGCTCACCGCAACGCGCGAACTGCATCGACAACAGAAGCGCTATGCACTGTGCACGATGTGCATCGGTGTCGGGCAGGGTTTTGCGATGATCATCGAGCGCGTGTGAGCAATCCCCAACAGCCACGACGATGATCTACGAGTTTGACGGATTCATTCCCGTCGTCCACGAGTCGGCATTTGTGCATCCGAGCGCGTCGGTCACGGGCAACGTGATCATCGGTCGCGATGTGTACGTCGGCCCTGGCGCAGCGATTCGCGGCGACTGGGGCGGGATTGTCATTCATGATGGATGCAACGTGCAGGAGAATTGTACGATCCACATGTTCCCTGGTGTCACGGTCGTGCTGGACGCGGGTGCACACATCGGCCACGGTGCGATCGTACACGGCGCACACATTGGCTCGAACGCGCTGATCGGCATGAATGCCGTGATCATGGACAATGCATCGGTGGGCGACGGGTGCATTGTGGGTGCTCTGTGCTTCGTGCCAGCCGACATGCAGATTCCGCCGCGCAAAGTTGTGGTCGGAAATCCGGCCAGGATCGTCAAGGATGTGAGTGACGAAATGCTCGGCTGGAAGAGCGAAGGCACCGCGCTCTATCAGCGACTGCCGCAAGCCATGCGCGACACGTGGCGCGCCGTGGAGCCGTTGCGCGAGTTACCCGCCGATCGACCGGGACAAGCGGCGGTGCTCAATACCTGGAATGACACGAAGCTTTTGAAGCGTGAAAGCATCGCGGCCGACGCTGCGAAACACACTACAGCTACCGACACAGAATCATGACGCTGATGAACTACGCACTCGGCCAGTGGGTCGAGGGAACAGGCAAGACGGCGGATCTCGTGCACGCCGTCACTGGTGAAAAGATCGGCGAAGCGTCCAGTGGTGGTCTCGATTTCAAGGCGATGACCGAATACGCGCGCAACGTGGGTGGACCGGCGTTGCGTGCGCTCACGTTTCATCAGCGGGCGGCGATGCTCAAGGGTTTGGCCCGGCATCTCATGGAGCAGAAGGAAAAGTTTTATGCGCTCTCGGCGATGACTGGTGCCACGCGCGCCGATTCGTGGGTTGATATCGACGGTGGCATCGGGACGTTTTTCGCGTACTCGAGTCGCGGTCGTCGCGAATTTCCAAATGAAACATTTCATGTCGAAGGCCCCGCTGAGTCGTTGTCGAAGGGCGGCACTTTTGTTGGCCGACATATCTGCGTGCCACTCGAAGGGGTCGCAATTCACATCAATGCGTTCAACTTTCCCTGCTGGGGGATGCTTGAAAAGCTCGCGCCGTCGCTGTTGGCGGGTGTGCCGTGCATCGTGAAGCCAGCGACGGTCACGAGCTATCTCACCGAAGGAATGTTTCGTGAGATGAT
>JAYUWD010000133.1:0-6371 GCA_043753735.1 Gemmatimonadaceae bacterium | reverse complement strand
CCGGCTGGCCGGCGTCGTGCTCGTTCTTGGTGAAATTTCGCCCTGGGAAGATGTCCGCCGCATCCACCATCGGCCATTCGCTGCTGTACGCATCGTACCCGACGTTGTCGACGCGGCTGTTGCGATACGCGAAGTTGCCTGAACCGCCGAGCACACCGATGACGGTCTCGACACCAGGCACGCGCTTGATCATCTCCCACTCTTCGAAGGAGATCGCCGGGTTCCTGCGGTCGGGGCACTTCTCGTCGGTCCCGTCGCACGCATTGATGCCGGTGCCCTGACGCTGCACAAGGAATGTGGTCGCGCCAATGGCCTGCAGGTCCTGCTGGAACGACTGCCGAATTCCGTTCACCACCGAGCCCATCGCCACCACGACGAAGACACCGATCGCGACGCCCGCGATCGTGAGGGCGGCGCGCACCTTGTTGATGCGGATGGCGTCGAGCGCCATGCTGACGCCTTCAAAGATCAGGAGCAATCGGTTCATGCGACTACTCCTGACGGAGAGCGGTGATGGGGTCGAGCTTGGAGGCGCGACTGGCTGGGTACATGCCCGCGGAGATTCCGACGCCCGCTCCGGTGAGCAGAGCCGCTCCAATGGACCATGGCGCGACGGCCGCCGGGAGCGGTGTGAGGGCAGCAATGAGGTATGCCAGTCCGATACCCAAGGCAATGCCGATCGCAGCACCCAAAACGCTCAACGTGGTGGCCTCGACCAGGAACTGCGACAGGATGTCCGATCGCTTGGCGCCGAGCGCCTTCCGAATGCCAATCTCGCGTGTCCGCTCCGCGACCGCGACGAGCATGATGTTCATGATCACCATCGCACCGACAACAAGACTGATGGCCGGAAGCGCCGTGCCAAAGAGCACGAGACGGCCTTTCAGCTCGTTGATGAAGCCAAAGGCGGCGTCCTGTGTGACGAGACCGAAGTCGTCGGGCTCCCCGGCGCGCAGGCTGCGGATGGAGCGCAGCGCCCCCCGCGCCAGTTCGATCCCTTCGTCGATCTCGGGGCGCGTGTTCGCCTGCACGATCAGTGATCCGATGTCGCCGCGCGGCTTGATGATGCGCCCCATTGGCGACGTGCGCGGCGCGATGGCCAGCCGGTCGAGGGAGAATCCAAAAACCGACCCTTGCTTCTCCACGACACCAATGACGGTGAACGGGATGCCGCCAATGCGCAGTTGGCGCCCTTCGGCGTTCAACCCCGGGAAGAAATGCTCCGCGACTTCGACTCCGATTACAATGACCGGTGAACCGATGCGTACTTCCTGGTCGGTGAACGCCCGACCAGTGGTGATCCCAAACTTCTTGATGGTGAAGTATTCCGCGTCTGTGGCGACGGTCTGTACCTGCTTTGGACGAACACCGGGCGACGTCGCGTAAGTGAACGTTTCGGAAGTCGCCGCCGACGGCATGGTCGGCGGGAGCGCGGCGCGCACGGCGTCAATGTCGGTCATGCGGATGAGCGGTCGACGCGACGCCATGCGCGAATCCATGCCGCGTGGCCCGCCTGGTCCGATATTGTCGAACCGTCGAACAGTGAATGTGTTGGCGCCAATCAGTTTGCCAGCGAAATCTTCTTCGACATAACGCCCCATCCCCTCAACGATCGAAACGACGGCGATGAGAAACATCACGCCAATCGTCACCCCGAGGAGGGTAAACGCGCTCTTCAGCTTTTGAACACGAAGCTGGGACAGGGCAAGGCCAATGGCATCACGAGTCTTCACCCCTCAACGATAACGCCACGCGCTTCATCGCACCGTCCGGGTGTACGTCGCGCGAGCCGCTCCCTCTACTCGTGTCGCAGCGCCTCGATGGGGTCCAGTCGGGACGCTCGGAGGGCAGGGGCAGTGCCGAAGACTACGCCGGTCAGGATGCTGGCTCCAACGGCCACGACAATCGCCGAGCCGGGGATGGAATTCGGAACCGGCGTGTAGCTGCGCACGACCCACGCGAGGATGCTTCCAATTGTGAGTCCGACCGCGGCGCCGATCGAGGTCAGCGTCGCGGCTTCGACCAGAAACTGCCAGAGGATGGTGACCCTCGTTGCGCCTAGCGCTTTGCCCACGCCGATTTCGCGGGTTCGCTCGGTCACGGAGATCATCATGATTGCGACCACCCCGACGCCGCCGACCATCAGGCCGACGCCGGACAGTGCAAGACCGACCAGGAAGATCGCGCCGAAAAGCTGATTGAAGGTGTCACGCATCCGGTCCTGCGCGACCAGGGCAAAGTTTTTCGGCTGACCGGGTTTGAGGCCGGGCCGTGACCGAAGCAGCTCCGTGACGCCGTCCATCACCGACGCGGGGTCCGCGCTGACGCGTGGTTTGACCATCACCAACAATTCGTTTCGCCAGATATCGAGATGTCGATACGCGGTCATCATCGGCAGGATGGCGCGCGGCTTATCCGGGCCGCGACCGTCCATAGTCTTGAGAAAGCCGGCCTTGGTGTGAAAGACGCCAATGACGGTGAACTGCTTTCCTTCAACGGAAATCTGTTTGCCGATCGGATCGACTTCGTGCGGACCGAACGCGCGCCCGCGTTCAACGTTGAACTTCTTGATGGTGAAATAGTCCGCTTCAGTGGCAATCGCCTGCACCTGACGCGGCCGATTGAACTGCGACGTGGCGTTGATGAAAGCTTCACTGGTGATCGCCGAACGCGAGCCTTGCGGCAGCGCACTGCGAACAAGTGCTGCATCATTGGCGAATAGCCGCGGGCGGCGCTGCATTTCGCGCCAGTCGACGTTGTCAGCATCGCTGTAGTTGTTCCAGCGGCGAAGTGTGAACGTATTCATGCCGAACAGCTTCCCCGCAAAATCGTTCTCGACGTAGTTACTCATTCCCTGCACGATCGACACGACTGCAATCAGAAACATCACACCGATCGTGACGCCAATCAGCGTGAAAAGGCTTTTGAGTTTTTTGGACGCGAATCGTGTCGAGTGCAAGTCGAACGGCTTCGAAAAATGGCATCGGATCGACCGGCTATTCGTAGCGCAGGGCGTCGACAGGATCGAGGCGTGATGCGCGACTGGCCGGAAGCAAGCCAAACAAAATCCCGGTCACGCAACTCGCGCCAAGCGAGGCGACGACGGCGAGCGGTGGAATCGATGCTTCGACCGGCGTGAAGCTGCGAATGAGCAGTGCCGCGAGCCAACCAACCGAGAGACCAATGGCGCCGCCGATTCCGGTGAGCGTTGCCGCTTCGACGAGAAACTGCCACAAGATGGTTGCGCGGGTTGCACCGAGCGCTTTGCGGACGCCGATTTCACGGGTGCGTTCGGTGACCGAAATCATCATGATTGCAACAACGCCAACACCGCCGACAATCAGCCCAACCGCCGAAAGTGCGATCATCACCAGAAAGAACATGCCGAAGATCTTGTCGTACGTTTCCATCAACTTGTCCTGCGTGATGATCGCGAATGACGACCCGTCATTGGGACGCAACCCGCGCTGACCGCGCAGCGAGGCGGTCACGTCGTCGACAGCCTCATCACGCGTGACGTTTTCACGCGGCTTGATCGCAAGCGCGATGTTGGTCGATCGCGCGCCGACGTAGCGGATCAGCGCGTTGACCGGTACAACAGCCTTGGGACGCTCGCCGCCGGAAAGCAAACTCGCATTGTCCTTGTAGACCCCAATCACTTCGAACGGAACGCCGTTCATCGTGATCGTTTTGCCGATTGGATCGAGCTCGTCGAAGAGTCGCTCCTTCATCAGCGTCGAAATCACCGCGACGCGCGCACCTGTACGCGCTTCGGCCGTCGTGAACGCGCGACCCGGGAAGATTTCCGGTCCACTGATTGCCGTCCACTCTGCGGAATATCCCTCAAGTGGCGCAGCAGAAAGATTGCGCTCGCGGAACTTGACCGAGGCACTCCAATCGAGTCGAGTGCCGACTGTCTCGAGCGTGGAGATGCGCTGCAGCGCATCGATTTCAGACTGCCGGATGGGTGGATTGCGTAGCCAGCGGCATGTGTCATCGGACCCATCGCAATTTTCGAAGCTGATCGGATAGCGTGACACGAAAAACGTTGTGGGTCCGGTCGCCGCGAAATCCTTGGCGACAGACTGATTGATACCGTGCACCGCTGCGGACATCGCCACGACAACGAACACGCCAACAGCGATCCCGAGAATCGTCAGTCCAGCACGAACGCGGTTGGCACGAATTGCATCGAGTGCAATGCGCACGCCTTCACCCACGGCCGACAACCGGGTCGAAAGAGGGGGCATCGGCTACTCCTGCCGCAACGCGGTGATGGGATCGAGACGCGAGGCGCGGCTTGCAGGGTACACGCCGGCCACAATGCCGACCCCGGCGCCGAGCAGCACACCAACGACGATGGACCACGGGGCCACACTTGCCGGAAGCGGCGATACGGCCGCTATGAGTTGCGCCAGTCCAATGCCCAGTCCAACTCCAATGGCAGAACCGACCGTGCCAAGCGTTGATGCCTCGATCAGAAATTGCGAAAGGATGTCGCGTCGACGTGCGCCGAGTGCTTTGCGAATTCCGATTTCACGTGTGCGTTCAGAAACTGCGACGAGCATGATGTTCATGATCACGATCGAGCCGACAACGAGACCGATGGCGGGTAGCGCGATACCAGCGAGCACGAGATATCGTTTGATCTTGTTCCAGAATGCGAGTGCCGAGTCGGCCGTCTGCAGCGAAAAGTCATCCTTCTGTGCCGGGCGTAAACGATGCAGCCCTCGCATGGTCGCGCGCACGTTCTCCATCGTTTCAGTCATCGCCGCTGCACTTGGCGTTTGTATCATCACGGCGTCAACGATATTCGGACGCGAGTTCAGCAGGCGACGAGCCTGCGAATGCCATGGAGCGATCATGAAGTTGTCGAACGACATCCCCAGCGCGCTTCCCTGTGGTTCAGCGATCCCGATCACTTGATACGGAACGCCTCCGAGTTTGACGTTGCGGCCGATCGGGTCCAGCGATGGGAAGAGGCGTTTAGCTGCGTCAACGCCGATGACGACAACCTTCTCGCCGCGCTGCAGCTCCTGCGGCGTCATGACCCGTCCCTGTGTGACACCGAGCTTCTTCATCTCGAAATACGCGCCGTCGATTGCACTGACACGAACACTGCGCGGTTTGACACCGGTTGCGGTGGACACCTGTACGTTATCGTCGCTTGTGATCGCCCACTTCACATCGGCAGGGAGCGCCTTTACAACGGGCGGCACTTCACTGATATCCAGGCGCGGACGGCGACGGTATTCCTCCCACGTCGCTTCGTCCATATCGCCCATGTTGATGTTGGGGCGGTGGCGCAATTCGAAGGTGTTGACGCCGATCAGCTTGCCGACGAGATCGTCTTCCATGTATCGACCCATCCCCTCGACGATCGAGACGACGGAGATGAGAAACATGACGCCGATGCAAACCCCGAGCAGCGTGAACGCGCTCTTGAGTTTCTGCGTGATGATGGTGCGCAGCGCCAGCCGAATGGCGTCGAAAAATGGCATGCAGTGGCCTCGCGGCGTGTAAGGGTCTGCGAGGAAGTACGGCTGTCCACGGTTGGAGTTTCGCTTGTTCTGGTGAGATCCAAAACGCAAACGAGGCGCTCGTCGGAGAGCGCCTCGTGCAGGTGGATCAATTGAACTTTGACGTGATCAGAGTTGCGACACTGGAAGTCCGACTTTCCCCGCGAACTGTTCGCGACGTTCGTCGCTGGAGATGACGCCGTCACGCAGAACGATCACGCGGCGCGCGTGCGCGGCGATGTCGGGTTCGTGCGTCACCATGACGACCGTCTGTCCGGAGCGCGCGAGCTCTTCGAAAACGCGCATGATTTCCTCGGACGTCTGACTGTCGAGATTACCGGTGGGTTCGTCTGCGAGCAGAATGGACGGCCGATTGACGAGCGCGCGCGCGATTGCGACTCGCTGACGCTGACCACCCGAGAGTTCGTTGGGACGGTGTCCCATACGCTCGCCAAGCTGCACGCGGTCCAGCGCCTCGGACGCGCGCACCTTGCGTTCGCGGGCCGAGACACCGGCGTAGACCAAGGGGAGCTCAACATTTTGCAGTGCCGACGCACGCGGCAGCAAGTTGAACGTCTGGAACACGAATCCGATTTCCTTGTTTCGCACGCGGGCGAGTTCGTCGTCGGACATCTCACTCACCAGCATGCCGTTGAGCCAGTATTCGCCTTCGTTTGGTGTGTCGAGGCAGCCGATCAGGTTCATCAGCGTTGATTTGCCCGAGCCAGAAGGTCCCATGATCGCAACGTACTCGTTGCGGCGAATGGCAAGATCGACGCCGCGCAGCGCGCGAACGATTTCACCACCCATGTCGTACTGCCGCGTCAGCCCGCGCGTGACAATGACCCAATC
>JAYUWD010000132.1:0-6377 GCA_043753735.1 Gemmatimonadaceae bacterium | reverse complement strand
CGCTTGGATTTACCGTCGAGTACGGATTTACCGGTTACGAAGAGCAGTCTAGTCCACGCCTCGAATCGTGTATCGGCGCTGAACTCGAACTGACGGATTTGCCTGAGGCGCTTTCCGAGCCGGACCCGGCCATCGAAATATTCGACCCGCTGCCCGCGCCCGCGGAAGGGTATACCCTCGAGCTGCACTCTCCACGGGAGCGCGCGACGTTTCTTCAGTCACCCGCACGTCGAAGCGGTCCGCGCGGGGTCGCAGTCGTGATGCCATCGCCGAGTGCGGGCGTGCCGGTACAAACCGGACGTACTGATACCGATGGAGAGGTGGAGGAAATCGACGACCAAAGCGCGCCGAAAAACACGCTGGTGGTTCAGGACGAGCAGCCGCGCGAGCGCCGGCCGTTTGGGGCTGCGCTGCGCGCAGGGCGTGCGACGGCTCCCAAGAGTTCACATGGCGTCATGATCGCCGGGATTGCCATTGTGACTATCGGCGGGGCCGCGGCATGGGTCTATATGCACGGCGGCTTTTAGCGTCCGTGTTGGGACCCAGCGTGCCGCTTTTTTCAGGGTCGTCGAGCTGGGCGCCAGTTACACAGGTGCAAGAACTGGACAGCGCGACGCATTCAATCGACCGTCAATTCTTGTGACGGAAGGTGATGCGGCCGCGCGTGAGATCGTACGGCGAGACTTCGACCGTGACGCGATCGCCCGCGAGCACTCGGATGCGGTTACGCCGCATATTACCAGCCAACGTCGTGAGCACTTCATGACCGCTCTGGACGGCCACGCGGAACGTGGCGTTCGGCAGCAACTCGGAGACGGTACCTTCAAGTTCGATCGCGTCCTGCTTACTCATGTATTCACGTACCTCAAACTGCGACTCGGAAACGCCCAGGCGCGAATCGCTGTGGGCTAGTCCGAGAAATGTAAGCATCGGCGTATCCCGCAGGCCACCCGAGCGCTCTTTTCATGGTGCATGCGATTGGGCCGGAAGGAGCGCGATGACTCTCTCGCCGAGTTTGCGATGACATCCCCCGTGCGCGGTGCGCTGCCGTACGGTCCTGCGACCGTCGCCATTCGCCGGTTCTTTGTCGCGCTCGCGGCGCTGGACCTCGAAGCTCACGACGATGTCGTGGCGCGGTTTGGGGCCCAATCGCAGAGCTCAGCGTTTTCCGCCGCCGACCTGGCGTTGGGCGAAATCATCGAACGCAGCGGTCGCACCGATGCCCGGGACGCGCTGTTTGGGCCACTCCTACAGCTGGTGCGGGACCGCGGCGTTGAGAAAGAGTCCGTGATGGAAGCAGAGGAGCCGGTTGCGCTGGATCCCATCGCCGAGCCCGCGCTGGCCGCGTTGATGGGAATCTTGGTACACGACCTGTTGTCGAGGGAAATGCTTGCAACGTTGTACGCTGCGTTCGCCGAGGCTATTCCGTTGGACTCAGTGCTAGCGTAAACCGCGGAATGACGGCCTCGAAACTTGTGTTGTCGTCGCGCACGAACCGATACACACCCTCCATCCATCCGCTCGGCGCTTTCAATACACAGAACGATCGATACTCGTGCACTTGGCCCGGCATGAGGTGTGGCTGTTCGCCGACTACACCCTCGCCTTCGACCACTGTATCACCGACCGCCTCATCGTGAATGAGCCAACGGCGGGTGCGCAGTTGCGCGGCCTGATCGGCGACGTTTTCGATGCGGATGTCGTACGCGAAAACGTATTGCTCGAGCAGCGGATTCGATCGTTCGTGCAGATATGCGGGGCGGACGGAGATCCGCATTCCCGACGTGATCTTGTAGAAGAACGGCGGTCGATCAGTCTTCATGCTCGCGACCTCGTTTCGCTGGAGCCGACGTGGATGGACGCGCTGGCGCCACCGTGACCCTCACCGGCGTACTCTCGGCGCCCGTCCGATTGATCGCCGTCACTGAAATTACCGTCGGAAACAGTCCTGCGGGAACCGGCCAGACGGATGTGTACCCAGGGAGCAGCACGGAGACCCAGGCCGTGTCCGTCCTGAGCTGAACCACCCATTGCCATGGGGGCATCTTGCCCGCGGTCGATAGCAGGAGGGTATCGGCACGTTCGGTTCCGACCAGCCCTGGGAGGGGCGTGGGCGCCACCGAGGCGTTTAGCCAAGGGGACGATGGCACGAGGGCCTGCGAGGCGTACGGACCGGCCACCAGGGCGTCGTTCATTTTTGCCTGGTTGACGAGAAACGGCTTCATGGAAAAGTGAACGTTGCCGGTGGATCCGGGTCGGCTGCGGGTGACCCGAATCTGCTCGACGAGCTCGGCGACCGAAAAGTCACTCCGCCCGCTGCCGCCCGCGCGCGACGTGAAGTTGCCCGGCCACATGTGACGCGACTGCTTGTTTTCGCCAACCCACCAGTCGAGCAGCGCGCCATACGGTTGCTCGGGCTTTGTAGTGGGCCAATAGAGCTGGGGCGAGAAATAGTCGACCCAGCCTTCCCGAAGCCATTTGCGCCCGTCGGCGTACAGTTCGCTGTAGGCATCGAACCCTCGCACCTGTGACGGAAAACCGGGACGCCAGATGCCGAACGGACTCACGCCGAACTTGACCCACGGTTTGGTTTTGTGCACGCCGACATCCAGTTCGTGCACGAGCGCGTCGACGTTGGAGCGACGCCAGTCGGCGCGCGTGAGGTTGCCACCGCCGCTTTTGTAGCGCGCCCAGCTGCGTTCGTCGGGAAAGAGGATTGGACGTCCGCGTTTGGTGTGTTCCGGATACGGATAGAAATAATCGTCGATATGAACGCCATCGATGTCGTACCGCTTCACGACGTCGAGCACGACCGCGAGCGTGCGCTCGCGGACCCGCAGTTCTCCGGGGTCCATCCAAAGAAAGCCCGCATACTTCTTGACCAGCGCAGGATCCGTGCGGGCGATATGCGTTTTCGCGAGTGGCGAACGCGCATCGTCATTGCGCGCGCGATATGGATTGAACCATGCGTGCAATTCGAGATTGCGCGCATGCGCTTCGCGGACGGCGAATTCGAGAGGGTCCCAGTACGGGTCGGGGGCACGTCCCTGTGCACCAGTCAGGTACTCCGACCACGGTTCGATTTTCGAAGCGTAGAGGGCGTCGGCGGCGGGACGAACTTGAAAGAGCACCGCATTCAGCTTGAGCGCCGCTGCCCGATCCAGAAGCGCGATCAGTTCGCGCTGCTGCGCTGCGGTGGACAGTTTGCGTGACGACGGCCAGTCGATGTTGGCAACGGTGGCGACCCACACACCACGAAACTCGCGGGCGATCGTCGGCGCACTGTTGCTGACGAGAGGGCGCACTGGAGACGACGGGGTCGCCGACGGACGGCGCACAGGACCGGCTGTTGGTGCTGGTGTCGCGGCGCGGCCGGGCGCGGTGGGCGACGTTGCGGTCGCCGGCGCTTCAGCGGCCGGCTCCGTTGCGACAGGTGCCGGCATGTGGGATCGACACGCCGCGAACAGCAGCATCGTCAGCGACTGCGCGCGTACACGACGGGTCAGATGGATCATCACGCGCTGGCGTTTGCAAACGGCGCCGTAGTATCCAACTCGTGCTCCATCACGCGCAGAATTTCGCCGGCACGGCGAGCCGCTTCAGTGATTCGCTCGGGCGATTGGATGAATGAAATACGGAAAAACCCTTCGCCTCCCTCACCAAAGCCCGAACCCGGAAGCACGATCACACCAGCCTCCTCACGCAAACGATCGGCAAATGCTGCACTGCGAATTCCATCCGGTAGTGGCATCCACAGGTACATCGTTGCCTGCGGTACTTCGGCGGTGAAACCGTTTGCGCGGAATGCGGTGACGGCTGCATCACGACGCTGCTTGAAAGTCGCAAGATTCTGCGGCACGAAGTCTGCCCAGCTTTGGATCGCCGCGACGCCTGCCGCCTGAATGCCCATGTACTGACCCGTGTCGGTGAAGGCTTTCACCTTGGCCAACGCGGTCGAAAGTTCGGGCTTGGCCACGGCCCATCCGCAACGCCAACCGGTCATGTTGTACGTTTTGGACAACGAATGAAATTCAATCGCGACATCCCGTGCACCATCAATCTCGAAAATGCTCGGCGGTACGTACCCATCGAAACCCATCTCCGAATAGGCGTTGTCGTAGACGAGAAGGATGTCGCGGTCGTGGCAAACCTTTACGACACGTTCGAGGTAATCGCGCGGCGCGATCGCCGCTGTTGGATTGTTCGGATAGTTGAGATAGAGCACACGCGTCCGAGCCAGCACGTCGCGCGGGATCTCGTCGAGGTCGATGAGAAAGTTCGTGCGCGGTCGCAGCGCGTACACGTACGGCGTTGCATCACTAAGGAGAGTACCGCCGATGTACGCCTGATACGCGGGATCGGGGATGATGCCGACGTCGCCCGGACCCAGAAATGCAAACGCGATGTGTGCGAGTCCTTCCTTGCTGCCGAGTAGTGGCACAACTTCGCTGATCGGATCGACCGTCAAACCAAAGCGCGTTTTCATCCACGCGGCAACGGCTTCACGATACGGCACGTATCCCAATCCGAAACCGTAACGCTGCATGGCAGGCTCAGTGGCTGCACGTTGCAAGGTTTCGACGGCTGCCGCAGGTGGAGCAAGATCAGCGTCACCGGCACCCAGGTCTATGACATCCACTCCGGCCGCAATGAGCGCGTTTTTTCGCGCCGGAATGTGTGCCAGCGGATACGCAGGGAAGTTTGCGAAACGTGCAGAGAGTCGTGGCATGCGCGGAGAAGAAAGTTCGGGCAAAGATGCAGTGGAGAAACAGATGCGACTCAGGATGTTGGCGGATTGAAAGTCGCATGCTGCGCGTCCAGCCAGCTTCTATGATAATTCGGCTCTTCGATGGGCATGGCCGTCTTGGCGACGTGCAACGGTTTGAAGCTGTCCATCATCACGGCCAGTTCGTTCGTGAATTTGGCGCCGATGGACGCCTCGGCGCGTCCCGGATGCGGCCCATGCGGCAGGCCGTCTGGGTGATGCGTGATCGAACCGTACTCGATGCCTTTGCGGCTCATGAATTCACTGGACGCGTAAAACAACACTTCGTCTGAATCGACGTTGCTGTGGTTGTACGGGGCCGGTACTGCCTGCGGGTCGAAATCGTAAGGGCGCGGACAAAAGGAGCAGATGACAAAACCATCGCCCTGAAACGTCTGATGCACCGGGGGTGGCTGGTGGATACGTCCGACGATCGGCTCGAAGTCGTGGATGCTGAACGCCCACGGGTAGAAGTAACCGTCCCACCCCACGACATCGAACGGATGATGATCGAGCACCAGTTCGTTGATCGCCGAATACTGCTTGACGAGCACCGGGAATTCGCCTTTCTCGTCGTGTGCTTCGACGTATTCGGGGCGACGGATATCGCGTTCCGAGTACGGTGCCCCTTCGAGCAGCTGTCCAACATCGTTACGGTAGCGTTTTGGAAAGCGAACGTGGCCACGGCTCTCCATGACCAGAAACTTGGACACACCAGCCGCGTGATCGATACGCCAACGGTGCGTGATATTGCGATGAATGACGACATAGTCACCCGGCTTGTACGGTAATTCGCCAAAGACCGATTCGAGCACGCCACTCCCTTCGACGATATACACCACTTCATCCGCTTGCGAATTGCGGTAGAAGTGCGCGTCGGCTACATCGGGTTCGACATAAAGCATCCCGATGTCGCTATTGAACAGCAGTGGAACGCGATCGAGTGTCGGCGATCCGCCTTTTTGCAGCCGAGCCGTCAGAAAATGCCGGTGACGCAGGGACGTGGTATCGTCCGCTTCCCAGATCACGTCGCGCACTTTACGCGCCGAGATGACAGTCGTTGGTGGATGCGTGTGATAGAGCAGCGACGACGTTCCGACAAAGCCCTCGTGTCCCATCAGCTCTTCGGCGTAGAGACCACCGTCGGGGCGACGAAAGATGGTGTGCCGTTTACGCGGCATCGAACCAAGGGTGTGATAGATCGGCATGGTTCGATCGTTTAAAGGTTGCCGCGCAGGTCCTGTTCGCGCTCGATCGCTTCGAACAGGGCCTTGAAGTTGCCTTTGCCGAAGCTCTTGGCGCCTTTGCGCTGGATGATTTCGTAAAAGAGTGTCGGGCGATCTTCGACCGGCTTGGTGAAGATCTGCAGCAGATATCCATCCGGATCACGATCGACGAGAATGCCGAGGGCTTCGAGTTCGGCGATCGGCTCGTCGATCTGGCCCACACGATCCTGCAGTTCGCGATAGTACGACGTTGGCACTGAAAGAAATTCGACGCCGCGATCGCGCAGTGCGGTTACCGTCGCAAGAATGTCGTCGGTGGCGAGCGCGAGATGCTGAGCGCCCGGCCCGCCGTAGAAGTCGAGATACTCTTCGATCTGCGACTTCTT
>JAYUWD010000131.1:0-6390 GCA_043753735.1 Gemmatimonadaceae bacterium | reverse complement strand
AGGTCATGACGGAACTCACGCCGCAGCTGCCGCCGAGTGTGCAGGTCGAAACCATCTTCGATCGAGCCGAATCGATTCGACATTCGGTCAATGATGTCAAGTTCACGCTGCTGTTGACGCTCGCGCTGGTCGTGATGGTGATTTTTCTGTTCCTGCGCAACGTGCGCGCGACGATCATCCCGTCACTCGCGCTCCCCTTCTCGCTGATCGGTACGTGCAGCGTGATGTGGATGCTCGGCTACAGCCTCGACAACCTGTCGCTGATGGCACTCACACTTGCCGTCGGCTTTGTGGTCGACGATGCGATCGTGATGCTCGAAAACATTGTACGCCACATGGAGAAGGGGAAAGGACCACTCGAAGCAGCGCTCGATGGTTCAAAGGAAATCAGCTTCACCATCTTGTCGATGACGCTGTCGCTGGTGGCCGTGTTCATCCCGCTGCTCTTCATGCCGGGGTTGGTCGGCCGCCTGTTCCGCGAATTTGCGGTGACAATCGGTGTTGCGATTCTTGTCTCCGGGTTCGTTTCGCTCACACTGACACCGATGTTGTGCGCGCGTTTCCTGCGCAGCGACGATGCGCACGCCCACAACGACGGAAAGTGGCGCTCAGTCGAGCGGTTGTATCAGAAGACAGAAGGCGGTTACGTCAGTTCCCTTGGTTGGGTGATGCGTCATCGCGGACTCACGATGGTGTTCAGTGCGCTCATGATTGCGCTCACCGTCGGCCTGTTCATCTACATCCCCAAGGGGTTCCTGCCATCGGAAGACACGGGTCGTCTCTCGGGTTCGATCGAAGCTCCGGAAGGAATTGGTTTTGACGCGCTGGCGGCGAAGGTTCGCGAAGTCGCGTTGATCGTGCAGAAGGATCCGAATGTGAAGTTCGTGCTCGGTTCCGTTGGCGGTGGACCCGGTGGTGGCGGCAGCAACAGCGGTCGGTTGCAGCTCACGCTCAAGGATCGCAGCGAGCGTCCGCACGTTGATGATGTGATGCGCCAACTGACGCGCGCGACCTCCAAGGTGCCGGGAGTGCAGGTGTTTTTCCGGAATCAGCCGCCCATCAACATTGGCGGACGTCGCGGCAACAGCGCGTACCAGATCTCGCTGCAAGCGGCCGATATCGCACTGCTCTACACGTCGGCGCGCGCACTCGAAGCGCGCATGCGCGACCTGCCGGAAATCGAAAGCATCTCCAGCGACCTGCAGGTGGGCAATCCGCAGGTCGGTATCGACATCGACCGCGAGCGCGCCTCGGCACTTGGCGTTACGGCGAGTCAGATCGAAGCGGCGTTGTACAATGCGTATGGTTCCCGCCAGGTCTCGACGATCTACACGCAGACCAATCAGTACTGGGTGGTGCTCGAGCTCAAGCCGGAATTCCAGCGCGATCCTGCATCACTGAGCCAGCTGTTTGTCCGCTCGAACACAGGTACGCTGGTGCAGCTTGGTTCGGTCGCACGCTTCACCAAGGGCGTTGGCCCACAATCCATTCAGCACAACGGGCAGTTGCCGTCGGTGTCGATCTCATTCAACACGCGTCCGAACGTTGCACTTGGTAGCGCGGTTGACGCCGTGCAACGTGAAGCGCGCGCGGTGCTGCCGTCGGATGTGAGCACGGCGCTGTCAGGGGACACGCAGGCGTTCGCGCAGGCACAGAACGGACTGCTCGCGCTGCTCTTCGTTGCGATTTTTGTCATCTACGTCGTGCTCGGCATTCTCTACGAAAGCTTCCTTCATCCGCTGACAATTCTTTCGGGGCTGCCGTTTGCTGCCGTAGGTGCGCTCATCACGCTGCTCATCTTCGGGAAGGATCTCAGCGTGTATGCATACGTCGGCATCATCATGCTGATCGGGCTGGTGAAGAAGAATGCGATCATGATGATCGACTTCGCGATCGAGGCCGAACGCGAGCATCATATGTCGCCGCATGATGCGATCATGGAAGCGGCGCGTGTGCGTTTTCGTCCGATCACGATGACGACGATGGCGGCGCTGATGGGCACACTGCCGATCGCGATCGGTTTCGGTACTGGTGCGGAATCGCGTCAGCCGCTCGGCCTGGCGGTTGTCGGTGGTCTCGCATTTTCCCAGCTTATCACGCTCTACGTTACTCCAGTCGTATACACGTATCTGGACAGCATAAAAGTGCGGCGCGAGAAGCGAATTGCGAAACGTGGTCAAGCGCGTCAGCCGCAGGTCGGTGCAGCTACTCCGGCGATGGGCGACTAGAACTCGATTTGAGTGCCGAGTTCCACGACACGGTTTGGCGGGATCGCGAAGAACTCCGTCGCTGAGCGCGCATTCCGTGCCATGATTGCGAAGACGACCTTTCGCCAAGGCGACATCGTAAGGGGATCATCCGGTCTGCCGCGCGTCGGAATCAACCGTTCGCGCCCGAGGAAGTAGCTCGTTTCCATCGGCTTGCAGCGAATCCCCATCTGATCGACCACCTCGAGCACCTGTGGTACGTTCGGCGACTGCATGAAACCGTACGTTGCGATAACGCGCCAGAAACCCTGTCCCAGTGGCATGACACGCACGCGTTCACTCGCCACTGTTTCCGGCGAATCCGATGTCTTGACGGAAACGAGCAGCACGCGCTGATGCAGCACCTTGTTGTGTTTGAGGTGGTGGAGCAGCACCGGCGGAACGCCGTCGTCGTTACCCGTCATGAAAACGGCCGTTCCCGCGACGCGATGCACCGATGACTTCTCGACTCCATCGAGAAAGAGCGCGATCGGCATCGAACCTTCCGCGAGGCGCGTGTTCAGCAGCAAGCGGCCACGCTTCCACGTCAGCATCAACATGAACAGTGCAAGGCCGATGACGAGTGGCACCCAACCGCCATGCGCCACTTTCACTGCATTTGCGCTGAAGAAGAGCAGATCGATAATCAGGAACGAACTGGTGACCAGCCACGCTTTCCATGCCGGCCAGCGGAAACGCAGTCGTGCAACGACGTGAAAGAGCAGCGTCGTGATCATCATCGTGCCGGTGACAGCGATGCCATATGCGGCGCCGAGCGCCGACGTGTTCTTGAAGGCAACGACGATCATCAGGCATCCAACGGCGATGAACCAGTTCACTTCCGGTATGTAGATCTGTCCTTCTTCCGTCTGCGACGTGTGCCGGATTTCCATGCGCGGGATGTAGCCCAGCTGGATCCCCTGTCGCGTGATGGAGAAGGCGCCTGAAATCAGCGCCTGCGAGGCGACGATCGCGGCCATGGTTGCGATGACCAGCAGCGGAATGAGAGCCGCCTTGGGTGCCAGCAGGAAGAACGGATTCGCCGCTGCGGACGGATCGCGCATCAGCAGCGCGCCCTGGCCGAAGTAGTTGAGCAATAGCGCCGGAAAAACGAGAGCGAGCCACGCCACGCGAATGGGCCGCCTTCCGAAATGTCCCATGTCCGCGTACAGCGCTTCGCC
Source organism: Gemmatimonadaceae bacterium (assembly GCA_043753735.1). Classification (GTDB taxonomy): domain Bacteria; phylum Gemmatimonadota; class Gemmatimonadetes; order Gemmatimonadales; family Gemmatimonadaceae; genus Gemmatimonas. The sequence continues at coordinate 2,963 of JAYUWD010000131.1, read as the reverse complement.
GCCGGTGATCACGAGTACTACGGAGCCGAGTACGAAGAACGAGAGCGAACCATGCGCCTTGGCAAACGTGAAGGCGTACATCGGATTCACCGACTTCATGATCTCCGGCGTTTTCACGATCTCGAAAACGCCCAGAACTGCGATCACGACAAACCATACCGCCATCAGCGGCCCGAACAATCTGCCCACCCGATCGGTCCCGACCCGCTGCGCGGCAAACAGTCCCGCGAGGATGACGACGGCGATCGGGACAATCGACGATGCAATGTTCGGCGTCGCCACTTCGATCCCTTCAAGCGCTCCCAGCACCGACATTGCGGGCGTGATAATTCCGTCTCCGTAGAGCAACGCGGTGCCAAACAGCGCGAGCATGACGAGCATTCGTCCGCGCGTCCCACTGCTGTCGGGCGATCGGCGAGGGAAGATCAGCGCAAGCAGCGCAAACGTGCCACCCTCACCGCGATTGTCTGCGCGGAGAATGAAGCTGACGTACTTGACGCTGACGACAAGCGTAAGCGCCCATACCACGAGCGAGAGTATCCCGAAAACGTTCTCCTGCGTGGGATGCAGCCCGTACAAGGGGCTGAAACATTCCTTTAACGCGTAGAGCGGGCTGGTGCCGATGTCGCCGTAAACGACGCCAAGGGCGGTCAGCGTCAGAATACCGAGTCGCTTGCCGGTGGGCTGCTCATCGGCGCCATGGGCGCGATGCAGCGGAGCCACCGTCGGGAACATCGCCGTTGTGGAGTGCAGCTCGCTGCCGGGTGGGGCAGCGGCGGCGTCAACGATTGGCGCAGAGACCCCAACAGGCCCCGTCGGATGCCGGAGGGCGTCGGACGAAGGCGGAGGCGCGGCGGGCAGACCGCCCGTGCTGCTATCGGAAGTGGCTTCGTCCGGATTGGACGAAGCCAACGGAGTGGAATCGGTTGACATGAGTTGTTTCTGAGCCGGAATGTAGCGGGTACAACGGACGTGGGACAAACTGGTCCCAAAAACAAACGGCCCCTTCAATGCAATGGCATCGGAGGGGCCGTGTCGCTTTGTGCGGCATCTAGGGTTGTACCGCAGGGATGAGCTGCCCCCTGCTACTCGCGCGCCTGTGCGTCTTTCGGGGTCGCGGGCATCGTCACAGCTCGCGACCGAGCAGCGACGAGAGTTGTGCGCGCGCGACGCGCCCATCGAAGCGCGCTTGAATGAGCGCCTGTCGGGCCTGGTTCAGTTGCGTCTGCGAGGTAAGCAGATCCAGCAGCGTCGACGCACCTAGCGCATAACGCTGCTGCTGCACGCGAAGATCTTCTTCGGCGGCCGCAATCGCGGCCTCCTGCACCTGCACGCGCGCCTGCGCGTTCTGCAACAAGCGCAGGAACGATGTCAGGTTTTGGCGGCCGGCCAATCGGGCATCGCGCAACTGTGCTTCGGCGTTGGCCAACGCAACGTCCAGATTCACCGTCTGTGCTTCGCGCGAGAAGCCGTTGTAAAGCTGATATCCGATGTTGAAGTTGAGCGTCTGACGACTCGCGTGGTTGCCGCCGATGAGCAACAGGTTGCCACCGGTGAAGCCGCGACTGTTCTGGCTGAACGCGTATATGTACGCCATCGAAAGCGTTGGCAGGTACGTCGACCTCTGCGTGCGCTTGGTGGCCCGCGCCACGGCCACGTTCGACTCGGCGAGTTTCACGGCCGGACCGGCAACGACCAACGATGCGAGTTCGACTTCCGTGGGCAGCGTGAGCGGCGTATCAAGCGAGTCGGTGGGCGACGCCGTGATGGTCGTCGTAGAACCGGCGACACGGGTCAGCGCGGCGTTGGCAACGCGCAGGTCATTGTCGGCGGTCAACACGGCCAGCCGCGCATTACCAACCTGAATCGCCGAGCGCAGCGAGTCGGACTTGGTCGCAACGCCTGCAGCAACGCGCGCTGATGATGCCTTGAGCTGTTGTTCCGCCTGTTGGAGCTGAGCCGCCGCTGCCGCTGCCGACTCGCGCGCGGCGAGTGCGGCGTAGAACTGCTGCTTGACCTGCAACGACGCATCGAAGCGCGCTGATATCGCGGACACATCGGCGACATCGGCCGTCGCGCGGATGCGATTCACTTCGGAAAAACGACGGCCACCATCGAAGAGATCGACGCTGAGCAAGAGTCCGTTGTTGTAGCTCCACGGATTGCCACTCAGCGTTGTAAGCTGGCCATTGAAGTTGTTGATCGTCGTGCCCTGCGTGCGGCCACTGCCCGCTGTCAGGTTGACGTTGGGCACAAACGCACCCAGGGCCTGACGGCGGGCCGCGCCGGCCATACGATCGAGGCCGCGCGCCTGGACGGCGGCGGGCGAGTTGCGCGCTGCCAAATCGATCGCTTCGCGCAGTGTCACCGGCTTGGCCGCGTCATCGGAAGCGGACCCCTGAGCGCCTAGTGGAATGGCCATCAAAACCGCCCCGGCGAACAGTGCGAGCATCGCGGGTGATCGAGACCGACTCATCGACTCCTTCCCTCGGCGCGGCGAGCGCTATCGGCTGCCTGCGAGCGCGCAATCACGCGACGGAACTCCACCTGTTGCGACGGATCGAGCACCTTCATCACCAGCAGGCGCGAGCGGTCGCGCGACGCATCGAAAGCCGGGCGAACCGAATCCATGATTTCCTTGTTGCGGGCACGGCGCCAATCGTAGACTGAATCAACAGCGAGGCGTTGAGCGGTGGAGAGGTGCAGTTCGGCGGCGAGACTGTCGCGCATGGTCCGCTCGTCAAACTGCTTTCGAGGTGAACGCGAGAGATTCACGGCGCGATCGGCAACAAAGCCGACCGCACCTCCCGTGAGGAACGCCCCGAGTAGGAACAGGAGAGCAAGCGATTTGGGGCGGGGAGTTGTGGACACAAAGCGGCCGTCTACCAGTCGAGCGGGTTGAGATAGCGCTCAGGCGCATCGTCGGGGAGCTTGCGGCGCGGGATTGACGTGAACGTCACGCC
>JAYUWD010000130.1:0-2054 GCA_043753735.1 Gemmatimonadaceae bacterium | reverse complement strand
GGGCGTCCCGCGAGGGGAACCGCACAGTTGTTGTCGGACGCGATAGCCGAGTATCGGGACCCATGTTCACGCGCATCGTGCACGGGGCGCTCGAATCGGTCGGCTGCACGGTCATCGATGTCGGCATGGTGCCGACGCCAACAATCCAGCTGACGGTCGAGCACTACCACGCCGCCGGTGGACTTGGCATCACCGCCAGTCACAATCCGATCGAGTGGAACGCGCTCAAGTTCATCGGCCCGTCAGGGCTGTTCCTCTCCGCCAGCGAGGGTGCTGAAATGCGCGCCCTCCTCGAGACGGGAATACCGCGCGCCACGTGGGACAAGCTTGGCACCATCGTGGCCGACGACCAGGCCGTCGCGCGCCACATTGCCCAGCTGCTGGCGCTTCCGTACCTGGACGTCGAGGGCATTCGCGCCCGTCGCTTTCGGGTCGCGCTGGATTGCTGCCACGGCGCTGGCGCGGTCATCATGCCGCAATTGCTGTCTGAACTCGGCTGCGAGGTGATTGCGATCAACATGGAGACGGACGGCCGCTTTCATCGCCCACCCGAACCTGTCGCGGAAAACCTTGGGGAGCTCGAAACACTGGTTCGCAACTTCAACGCGGATGTCGGTTTTGCGACCGATCCCGATGTTGATCGGCTGGCCCTCGTGCTCGACAATGCGAAGGCTCCGGGGGAGGACTACACGCTCGCATTAGCTGCGCGGACCGTGCTGCGTCATCGGCCGGGAGCCGTGGTCACGAATCTGTCGACCAGCAAGGTCGTCTCGGATGTTGCCGCCGAGGCCGGGATGCCGTTTCACTTTGCGAAAGTCGGCGAAGTGAACGTGGCGTTGACGATGCGCGATGTCGGTGCGACGATCGGTGGTGAGGGGAACGGCGGGGTCATTCTTCCCGAAATGCACCTCGGTCGGGACGCGCCAGTCGGGGCGGCACTAATCCTGCAACTGATGCTCGAGGAAGCCCGACCCCTTTCGGCTGTCGTGGCCGACAGGCCGCGGTACGTGATTGTGAAGGACAAACTTGATCGACCGAACGCGCCGCTCGACGCCGTGTATGTAGCCTTGCGGGATGCGTTTCCGGACGCGGTTGCCGATACTCAGGATGGGTTGCGCCTCGACTGGCCGGATCGGTGGGTGCACCTGCGTCCATCCGGAACGGAGCCCATCGTTCGTGTCATTGCCGAAGGTCCGACGGAAGCCGACGCGCGTGAGCTGATCGGTCAAGCACGCAGGCCGCTTGCGCTACTTGATGGCGTGCCGGGTAACTTCTCGAATCAACTGACTTCTCCAAGCCATCACTGACATGTGTGGAATCGTAGGCTACGTCGGCGGCAGGATCGCCACTCCCATGCTTATCGCCGGACTGAAGCGCCTTGAATACCGCGGCTACGACTCGGCGGGCATTGCGATCATGAACGGCAAGGGCGTGGAAACATTCCGTGCCGCCGGCAAGATCGCGCGTCTTGAAGCGGTGATTGAAAACAAGCCGCCGCTCGGCACGATGGGGATCGCGCACACGCGTTGGGCCACGCACGGACCGCCGACCGAAAGAAATGCGCACCCGCATATGAGCATGGACGGCACGATCGCCGTCGTGCACAACGGAATCATCGAGAATGCGACCACGCTCAAGGCGTCGCTCGAAACGCGCGGCTTTGTGTTCAAGTCCGATACGGACAGTGAAGTGCTCGCGCATCTCATTCAAGCGGCATACGCGGGCAACCTCGAAGCGGCGGTCATTGAAGCACTGCGGCAGGTGGACGGCACATACGGCGTCGCCGTCATCTCCAGCAACGAAAAGGAAAAGATCGTCGCCGCTCGCAAAGGCAGCCCGCTGCTGATCGGGTTGGGTGACGGCGAGTTTTTTGTCGCGTCGGATGCATCAGCGATTCTCGCACACACGCGACAGGTTGTGTATCTCGATGACGGTGACATCGCCGTGATCACGCGTGAGGGCTACAAGGTTGTCGATCTCGACGCGGTGATTCGCGACAAGCCGGTCAGTCGCATCGAGTGGGATCTGCAGCAGATCGAGCGCGGCGGATATCC
>JAYUWD010000129.1:0-2057 GCA_043753735.1 Gemmatimonadaceae bacterium | reverse complement strand
ATCTCAACAACGTTCTCCTCACGTCGACCGGTCACATTACGCCGACGTATCAGTGGTACAACTTCACGCAGACCTTTGTCGCGTCGGGTCCGAATTCCACGATCGAATTCCGCAGCATGGGCAACCAGAACAGCTACGGCGATTTCATCGACAACGTGAGTGTCGTCGGCACATCGACCGTGCCGGAGCCATCATCGTTTGCATTGACAGGGATTGGGGCGGGACTGGTGGGCCTCATGTTCCGCCGCAAGCGCAACGCGTAGAAAGTTCGAAACGCACGATCGGGTTTGGCGTTGTTCGCAGGCGGGAGCATTTGCGGTTGTTGTTTCACCGGGGGGTGAACGGCAAAGGGCGATCTTTGGATCGCCCTTTGTTGCGTTGGTCACAGGCGCAAAACAGACTTCTGTTTCCCTCCCCTCAGAAAACAAAAGTCATGAGTGCTATTTCTGGTCCAGCGAGCCTCGCCAGCATGCTCGTGCTTGCAGCGGCGATTGCCGGTACTCCTGTGATGCACGTCGACGCGCAGCGTGCGCCGAAAAAGTTGCACGTTGTGAATTCTGTCCGTGCGGCGCGCCTGGAGGCCGTTCGGACAAAGCTGATCGCGCGCATTGCGCGGGTTCCAGGTGCTCAAGTTGGAATTTCTGTGCGCGACCTCCGTACCGGCCAGACGTTGTCCATCGACGGCGACACGGTGTTCCACGCGGCGAGCACGATGAAGGTGCCAGTGCTTTTTGCGCTCTTTCGCGAATTCCAGTCGGGAAGGATGGAGGTTGATCGACGCATGCTCCTCGTCAATCACTTCAAGTCCATCGTCGACAGCTCCACGTACACCCTGAGTGCGAGCGACGACAGCGACAGCAGCATGTATGCCATGGTGGGACAGGAGGTGCTGCTGCAAGACCTCGCGACGCGCATGATCACGCACTCGAGCAATCTCGCGACAAACGCTCTGATCTCGCTGCTGGATCCGGTGCGAATCACCGCACTTGCGCGCACATTTGGCGCAACGCAGATGGTGGTGCGACGCGGCGTTGAGGACAATGTCGCGTTTCGCGCGGGGCTCAACAACACGACCACGGCAAATGATCTAGTCGCGCTCTTTTCAGCGCTACAGCGCGATCAGGTTGCGGGAAAGTCGGCAACCAAAGACATGCTCGCCATACTCGAAGCTCAGGCGTTCAACGACGAGATTCCGGCGGGACTTCCCAAGGGAACGCGCGTCGCGCACAAGACCGGATCCATAACGGCCACATTACATGACGCGGGCATTGTGTACCCGGAGGGTCAAGTGCCGTACGCGATCGCCATACTGACCCGCAACATCAAAGACGGGAAAGTCGCGTCCGCACTGATTGCAGACTGTTCCCACATGGTGTGGGAATGGTTGGTGCCAGTGAAGTAGCGCGAGCGAGTTTGGTGCAGCTTTCGTGCGACAGCTGTTGGTCGCCTCGTGTGACAGCGGCAGATAGCTACTGCGACAGGATTACGATCACACCGCAGGATGGATCACCACGCGTCGTCTGCAGCGCGACAGGCAGCGACGAAAAACTCGGGTAGGTGACCATCAACTTGATCGTCGAGGGAATGATGTCGTTGATGTTGAAACCCACCAGCGGCTGCCCATCGAGAAAGACCGTCGGGGAACAACGTGACCGTGACCCGACAACACGGGCAAGTGCGCCCGAGCCGATCACGTTGAATCCATTCCGCGACCTGAGCAGATCGCTCGTGACCATCGGTGCGAGTTCAGCGATATCGCGATCGGTCAGTATGCCGCCGTACCGCGCGTTTTCGGTCGCGAAGGCGTAGCGGCGCACATCACGCTCCCACGCGGCTTCGGCGCGCGCCTTCACTTTCACCGTATCCATCTTCTGCCCGATGTGATCGAGCGTGAACTGCAGAGTGTCTGACGAGGAGAGGCGAACGAGATCGACCGTGGGGAGATAGCCAATCCGTCGGGCGCCGACGTAGTTGAGACCAAACGAAATACCTGCGATACGAAAGCGACCGTCGCTGTCGGTCGTGGCCCGCGTCGCTTCGCTGCCGATGATGATTTC
>JAYUWD010000128.1:0-2064 GCA_043753735.1 Gemmatimonadaceae bacterium | reverse complement strand
GCAAATGGTAGACGAGCACACTGGATCCGTCCGCCGAGTTCCATCGAAGTGCATCCGCGCGTGGATGACTCGCGCCGCCCAGGCCACGCCAGACGATTGCCACTGGAAGTCCAAACCCGTTCGCGATCGCGGGCATCATGGCCGGGTGCCCAAACGTGTCCGGACAATACGCAACATTGGGCGCAACCGCACCGAGCCGAGCCAGAACGCGCCGCCCTGCTTCAAGATTGCGGACGATCGCTTCACCGCTGGGAATCAAGTTGTCGGCAAGCACATACCAGGGCCCGGCTTCGAGCTCACCGGATGCGAGCTGAGCACGGAGTGCATCGAGCCGCTCCGGCCGGACGGCGAGGTAGTCAGTGAGCAGGATTGCCTGACCGTCAAGGAGGAAGGCCACTCTGCCCCCGGGAAAGTCCAGCAGCGCGTCAATCAGCGGGATCAGTCGCTGACGGAAGCGACTGGCGGCGTGATACCATTCCCGATCCCAATGCGTGTGTGAGACGGCATGGACGCGCAGCCGCAATGCGTCGGCCGTATGAGCGCTATCCTTCGCCAAATTGCGCGTCGGGAGGGGGTTGATGGTCACCCGCGGAAGCTACAGCCGAACGTGACAGTCGGTCCACACGGTTGACCCGGCGACGCGCATCATCAACCTTTCGCGCTCAACTTCGGCCCCGCCTTCATTGGAACTGCTTTCTGAGCTGTTTGCGCGTCTTCGCGACCTACCCGCCCTGGTGCAGTGGGCTGGGTACGTCGGACTGACCATCATCGTATTCGTTGAAACCGGTCTGTTGTTCGGTTTCTTTCTCCCAGGCGACTCGCTCCTGGTCACTGCCGGACTTCTTGCATCGCAACCGGACTTCGGTCTCAACGTCTGGCTGCTTGGTGCGATTCTCACCGTCGCGGCAATCCTGGGTGACGCGTGCGGCTACAACATCGGCCGAGTGACGGGCCCGCGGCTTTTCACGCGCGAGGACAGTCTCTTCTTTCACAAGAAGCACCTGCTGCGAGCCCAGCAATTCTATGAGAAGCACGGCGGGAAGACGATCATTTTGGCGCGTTTCATGCCCATAGTACGGACGTTCTCGCCGGTGGTCGCGGGCGCTGCGCAGATGCGCTTCAGGACATACCTCGCATACAACGTTGTCGGCGCGTTCTTGTGGATCTGGAGCATGCTCATGATTGGCTTCGTACTCGGCCGCACGGTGCCGGGCGTTGCGAAGCACATCGAGAAGGTGATCCTTGTCGTCATATTTCTTTCGATCCTCCCCGGGATCATTGGCTGGTGGCGTGAACGTTCAGCCGTAAAAACTGACAGCCCTGCCGCCTGAGTGCTCCTCGAATTTCCTTCTATAGTTCACCTTGTTGCCAGTCGGAGACGTTGTCATGGCCCATGTCCTGCCGCCATTGCCGTATGCACCGGAAGCGCTCGAGCCGCATATCGACGCGCAGACGATGCAGATCCATCATGGCAAGCACCATCAAGCATACGTCACCAATTTGAACGCTGCGATCGAAAAGGCGCCTGAGCTTCAGTCCTGGTCGCTCGATGATCTCAACCGTCGCATCAATGAGGTACCAGACGCTGTTCGCACCGCGGTGCGCAACAACGGTGGTGGTCACTGGAATCACTCGCTCTTCTGGTCGCTGATGGCGCCGAATGCTGGCGGAGAACCAACAGGTGAACTTGGCGAAGCAATTTCGTCGACATTCGGATCGTTCACTGGCTTCAAGGAACAGTTACAGGCAGCTGGTGTCGGTCGCTTTGGTTCCGGATGGGCGTGGCTGGTGAACGCCGGTGGTGTGCTTTCGATCGTGAGCACCCCCAACCAGGACAATCCGCTCATGGACGGCAAGAAGGCGATCCTTGGCGTCGACGTATGGGAACACGCGTATTACCTGAAATATCAGAATCGCCGCGCGGACTATCTGGCGGCGTGGTGGAATGTTGTGAACTGGGGCGAGGTGACGAAGCTGTACAAGAACGGTTGAACGTGATTCGACAGGTAAAAAACAACGGGCCCGGTCGAGATGATCGGGCCCGTTGTTTTTATAACGCACATG
>JAYUWD010000127.1:0-6452 GCA_043753735.1 Gemmatimonadaceae bacterium | reverse complement strand
ACTTGGAATGCATGCGTTATAGCTGAGATAACATTTGTTACAGAACTGTGCCATGCGCATACAACGATGCACGACGCCACTACACCAAAGCTCATACGCCAAGTGTTACACATATGGCAATGCGCGCACTAGAACGCGACTTCGCGACCGGACTCAATGTCTTCCAGCAACTGTTGGCGTTGAAGAAGCTGAGCGTATCGACCTTGGCGCGCGATGAGATCTTCATGGCGTCCTTGCTCGACTACGACACCGTCATCGAGCACAATGATATGGTCTGCGTCGCGAACGGTGCTTGCACGATGCGATGCGATGATTGCCGTCCGCCCTGCAAGTTCTCCTCGTAGCCCCTGCAGGATTGCAGCTTCCGTGTGCGTGTCAACGGCCGAGAGTGAATCATCGAGCAGTACGATGCGCGGACGGCGTGCGAGTGCGCGGGCCAACGCGGTGCGCTGTTTCTGGCCCCCGGACAAATTGATTCCGCGCTCGCCGAGTCGAGTGCCATAGCTGTCGGGCAGATTCGCGATGGTTTCGGTGAGCTGCGCCACAAAAGTTGCGTCTACAACTTCCTGCAGAGTGTCCTGTATCACTTCTTGTTCACCCGCAACGATCGAACTGCCATACGCGCGATGCTCGGTCGTGAACGACGAGGGCGTGTCAGTGGCCGGCAATCCGTATGCGATGTTCGCACCCACTGTCTCACTGAAAAGCAGAGATTCCTGCGGCACATAGCCGATCTCGTGTCGCAATGTCGCAAGTGAAAGTTCACGAATCGGCACGCCGTCGATCAGGATTTCGCCTTTCTGGGGATCGAAGAAACGGGGCACCAGGTCCATCAGCGCGCTCTTTCCGGAGCCAGTCGCACCAACAACTGCGAGTGTGCCGCCTGCAGGCAGACGGAACGACACGTCACGCAACACCCACCGTGTTGCCGGTGCAGCCTCGCCGGATGCGGAATAGTCTGCGTCACGCGCCGCGCCATCCTCCGTTGTCATGAGTGCGGCGGGATAGTGAAACGACACTCCGCGAAATTCGATTTCACGGCCCGCGCCGGTCGCCGGAAGCAACGTCTGTCCTGTGTTCTGCACGGCGGTCGGCACTGCGTCGAGCAGTTCGAGCACCCGTGACATCGATGCGGCCGCGCGCTGAAACAGGTTGGTGGTCCAACCGAGCGCGATAAGCGGCCACGTCAGCATGGCCAGATAGATACCGAATGCGACGTAGCCACCGACACTGATGCGACCTTCGATCAGCAAGCGACCACCAACCCCGATGGTGACGGCGCCCCCCAGGCCGGCAAGCAATGCGAAACCGGGGTTCATGATCCCGTTCAGCTTCGCCAGTCGCATATTGGCTTCGAGATATCCGTCACCGAGTGCATCGAAACGCGCAGACTCGGACGACTCCTGTCGATAGGCGCGCACTACTCGCACACCAGCGAGGTTTTCCTGCGCCCGCGTCGACAGTTGACTGAACTGCGATTGCACGGCTTCGAAACGCGCATGGACCAGGCGGCCAAGTCTGATCATCAAAATCGGCAACCCGACCATCGGCAGCAGGGCAACACCAGTCAGCAACGGGCTGATGCGAATCATCATGATCATCGCGAACAATCCACCGGCAATCGTATTAACGAGGTACATGATTGCGGGGCCAGCTGCCATGCGCACAGCGTTCAGGTCGTTGGTGAGACGTGCCATGAGATCGCCTGTACGCCACCGTACGTACCAGCTCGCATCGAGCTCCATCATCTTGGCAAACAGATCGCGACGCAAGTCGGTCTCAATCTTGCGGCTGACGCCGTTCAGCAGGAGGCGCATGAGAAATCGCAGCGAGCCGCTCGCTACGGCGGTGACGAGCATCACACTACCCAAGCCGAAAAGTGCTTGGACGTCCCCACCTGCGTGCATGGCATCTATGCCACGTTTCAGCAGTGACGGGATGACACTCGCGAGTCCTGCCGCCACAATTACAGCCAGTAAACCCACCGCAACATGCAGGCGGTACGGGTGGTAGTATGGAAGTAGGCGCTGAAGCGCTCGGCGTGCTGGTACCGGCATCTTATCCCGAAATCTGGAGACACATCAATGCGTGAATATACCTCTCGTCAGAGCCTCAAGCTGTTGCTCGTTGGCACTGCACTCTGTGGCGCAACGTTGCTTGCAGCTTGTGGCGACAAGGCTGCTGATTCAAGCTCGCTCAAGACCGATTCGGCGCTCGGTCGAGATCTCGCGATGGCGGCAACTGATACGGCTGCCAAGCCCAAGTTGCAGGATGTCCCCGCTCCCGCTCCCGCACCTGTAGCTCCTGCTCCAGCTCCTGCGCCGGCCCCTGTCCGCACGGCTCCGCGCCCAGCCCGGCCCAGGCCTGCACCTGCCAGGGTGCCTGCAGCCGCCCCGGCGCCCGCCGCGGCGAAATCGGGCGTCATTGCGGCAGGTACGACAATGAGCTTCGCATCTAACGAAAAGGTATGCTCCAACACCAAGCAGGTCGGCGAGAAGTTCACCGCCGATTTGACTGAGACAGTGAATGCGTCCAACGGTCTTTCGATTCCGGCAGGTGCGACTGGCACGTTTGAAGTGACCGAAGCCAAGACTGCCAACAATTCCAACGACAATACGATTCTTTCGGTGCGGCTCGTATCGGTGCAGTACGGCGGCCGCAGCTACCCGGTTGAGTCGACGGTCGAAAACGCCTCGACACAGAAATCTCGGAGCGCCTCGAAAACGACGGACGGAAAGAAAGTTGTCGGTGGCGCGATCATCGGCGGCATTCTCGGGCAGGTGCTCGGCAAGAACACGAAGGGAACTGTGATTGGCGCAGCGGCAGGTGCTGCGGCCGGTACTGCCGCGGCTGCTGCAACGGCTGACTATGACACCTGCCTCAACAACGGTTCGTCAGTGACGGTGCGTCTCGATTCGCCGACCACCATCCGCGCCGCGTCCGCACCGTAAGTACAAATTCGCCCGCGTATTTCGCCCGATCAGTAACCGACCGCGCCGCCACTGCGGCGCGGCTCCGGAACTCCCTCCCAACCGCCACGCACGCGCATGATGGCGTTGATGTTGACGAGTGCGCGCTGCATGCGCATAGCATGACCCATTTTGCGCAGTGAATCGAGGACGGGGGCAGTGATGCCGCCGTCCTCGAACGTCATGGAGTCGGGCAACGCTTGATGATGAATGCGTGGCGCCCGCATCGCATCGGACAGCGACATGCGATTCTGAATGACATTGAGAATCACCTGGCTCGTGCCGGTGATGATGGTCGGACCGCCGGCAGCACCGACCACCAGCAGCACTGATCCGTTTTTGTCGAGCACGATTGTCGGTGACATCGCGCTAAGCATGCGCTTTCCAGGCTGAATCGCATTCGACTCGCCTTGCACGAGGCCATACATGTTCGGCATTCCGGGTTGCGCCGCGAAGTCGTCCATCTCGTCATTGAGCATGAAGCCAGCGCCGCGCACCCACACGCCAGAGCCCCATGAGTTGTTGAGCGTCGTGGTGTTCGCGACTGCGTTCCCCGATTTATCGACCACGGAGTAGTGCGTGGTGTGCGTCGGCTCGCGTGCGGCGGCCGCCATCTTGGATCCGAGTTGGCTCGTGGGTGTGGCGCGCGCGTCGTCGATCGTACCCCGAAGCGCCTTCGCGTACGACTTGCTTGTCAATTGCGCCAACGGAACCTTGACGAAATCCGGATCGGCAAGTTTCTCGTTGCGGTCGACAAAGGCCCGCTGGTAGGCGCTTCCAAGCAGATGAAACCAGCGCGTGCTTCCGTACGGCGGCAGCGTCGGGTATTGCTCCAGAATGTTCAACGCTTCAGCGGTCGTCACGCCGCCAGACGACGACGGCGGCATTGAAACGAGTGCATACCCCCGATACGTGGTGCGAATGGGGCTACGCAGAGCAGGCTGATATCGTTTGAGGTCCGCGTGCGTGATGATGCCGCCACCGCGCCGTTGCTCTGCAACCAGTGAATCGGCGACCCATCCTTCGTAAAACGCCTTCGAACCTTGCGACGCGATGGCCTGGAGCGTGCGCGCGAGATCCGGCTGAAGCAGACGTTCACCGGCTTTGACTGGTTGTCCTCCCGGAAAGTATGGCGAGTTGGCCGTAACCTTGGTGACGTAGCTTCGGCCGCGAGAGATAGAGCCTGCGAGCGCCGTATCAATGACAAAGCCATCGCGCGCCAACCGGATGGACGGCTGCATCACCTGTGACAGCGTCATCGTGCCGTACTTTGCGAGCGCTGTAGTCAGTCCGGACACCGCTCCCGGCACGCCTGAAGCAAGGTGACCGACGATGCTTTTGTCGGTCAGTTTGCCATTTGCATCGAGATACATGTTGCGCGTGGCGGCGAGTGGCGCAATCTCGCGATAGTCGATTGCAGCCTCACGGCCATCAGCCATGTGCACGACCATGTATCCGCCACCACCGATGTTGCCCGCTTCAGGCCAAGTAACTGAAAGTGCGAAGCCCAGAGCGACTGCTGCATCGACCGCATTACCACCGGCCTTGAGTATCTCCGCGGCGGCGGCACTCGCTTCAGGACTGTTGCTCACAGCCATTGCTTGCGGTGCAAACGTGGCCTTTGCCCCAGCAGAAAGATGCCAGCCCGCCGGAAATGTCTGTGCGACGCGTTCAGGAATCGCGGGAGCAGCGACGTTTGGTGTTGCAGCACTATTGGTATTGCTTGCGCGGGAGCAGGCGACAAGCGCGCAGAAGGCGCCGAGCGTGGAAAGGCGGAGCAGAGGGGACGCAGTCATGCGGGCGCTCGGGGAGGGGGCGGCAGGATCGCTGATGTTTTTTCGTGCACTTTTCAGTAGACTGCAATTGGTACTTTGCCGTTGGCATGCAGCCGACTGGCCGTCGCGTGTAAGCGGCCCATCTTTCCGTCAGAACTGAAAGCGGAGACTCGCGCGCGTCGTGCGGTTGCGCCACGTCCGATTAACACCACTCGGCAGGTCGGTCTTGGAGTGCATTCCAATGCCAAATTCCTGAACGAGAGCGATCACCATGCCTCGCGTGAGCGGATATGCGAAGCCTGCTCCCAACGCTCCACTCAAGTCGATTGCGCCCGACGACTTGCCGATCGATAGCGCGAGCGAATCGCGTGTGCGCATGTCGCGAAAACCGGTGGCGCCGCCGGTGACTTCGAACGTGGTGTGGAAACCCGTCCCACCACCGGAACGGAATTGGCCCATCAGCGACCAGAGTTGCGCCTGCGCCGAGCAGCTGACTGCGCAGGCGACAGGTAGCGGCGTTGCTGTGGTGGTCGTGGGAGCGCCGACCAGCGGTGAGACGGTGACATCGACGCGACCAAACGATGCAGCCACGCCGATCGTCGAGAATTCATCGAGCCCGCGCTCCACCGATCCGCGAAATTGCCATAGCGGATCCGAACCAAACTTCCAGACGCTTCGTGAGGCGCCGTCGTTGATATCGGTCAGTGTCGTCGCGCCCACACCGCCCGAAAACACCCAGCTGGAGGTTCTGCGCTGAGTGGGCGCGCGACCACGGACCTGCGCGGCCGCTGGCGCACCGAACAAGGCCAGCGCAAGCACAATGGCGATGGTGTTCGGCAGCGGAGCACACAGGGTGCGCCAACGTGTGCCAACTGGTGATCTAGCTTGCGGTTCGCTCATTCCGACCCGTAAGTTAGCCGACGTGCCAATCTCGCGATAGCCGACGCATTGCCGTCGCGCTGCTGACTTCCCTTTTCCTTCCATTTGTGTCTGCACCGACGCTGGATCCTCGCGTCACCGAACGCCGCAATCCGCGCACGGTCGACATCGACCTGGCCACGCCAGAACAGATTGTCGATCTCATCAATGCTGAAGATCAACTCGTCGCCAGCGCGGTCGCCAGTCAACGGGAGCCTATCGCGCGCGTGATTAGCGAGGTGGAGCGCGCGTTTCGCGCAGGCAAACGTCTTTTGTATGTCGGGGCCGGCACGTCGGGTCGACTAGGCGTGCTCGACGCCAGCGAGTGTCCACCAACGTTTGGCACCGACCCATCGATGGTGGTAGGCATCATCGCCGGCGGCGATCATGCGCTCCGCAATCCAATTGAAGGGGCAGAAGACGATCCGCTCGAAGCCGCGCGCGTCATCGATGCACATCATGTCGTTGCCGGGGATGTGGTTGTCGGTATCGCCGCATCGGGGACGACGCCGTTTGTACGCGGTGCACTGGCGCGCGCAAAGGAAATCGGGGCCGTCACCGCGTTGATCGCCTGCAGCGAACCACCGGCGGTGATGCGCGCCGTCGCAGACATCTGCATGTTGCCCATTGTCGGTGCTGAAGCGCTCACGGGATCGACGCGCCTGAAAGCGGGCACCGCAACAAAACTTGTCTGCAACATGATCACCACCGGCGCAATGATTCGCATCGGCAAGAGTTACGGCAACCTCATGGTCGACATGCGCGCGACCAACGTGAAGTTGACCGATCG
>JAYUWD010000126.1:0-6453 GCA_043753735.1 Gemmatimonadaceae bacterium | reverse complement strand
TGCCATTCCGCGTTGCAGCCTCGAGCCGTGCGCCTGCAAACATCAACATGCTGGCCAGACGCGCATCACCGCGCGCCGACGCCCAGTGCAGTGCCGTCATTCCGTCCGGCTGCGCTGCATTGGCATCCATCCCTCGCTTGAGCAGCACGCGCACGGCAACGGAGTCGCCACGCATCATGGCATCGGCTACCGGCGATTCGGTCGCGCGATCCGGGCGCGAGGGTGCGGCCGCGGACAGCAGCACCATCGCGCCGAGCGAAATCGCGGCCACTACCGCGCGCCTGTTAGGCATTGGCTCGTAAGCTGAGAGGTGCGGTGCTGTCGCCGAGTGACTTGTGGTCTTCGAGGCCGAGCGCATGCATGGTGGAGAGCAGTGCATTGGCCATCGGCGTACCGTCGGGGGCCTTGATGTGCGTGTTGCCGGCAACGCTGCCGTTGGCGTGACCAAGCAGAATGAGCGGGCAGCGTCGATGGTTGTGCAGGTTGGAGTCGCTCATCGGCGAACCGTAGATGACGAGCGTCTTGTCGAGCATGTTGCTGTCCCCTTCCTGAATCGCCTTCAACTTGTCGAGGAAGTACGGCAGCATCGCCACATGATACTTGTTGATCATGTTGAATTCCTTCACGCCCTTTTCCGTACCGCCATGGTGCGACGCGGGGTGGAACGGCTTGTCCGATCCGCTTTCCGGATACACTCGGCTCGATCCGTCACGACCCATCTTGAATGAGAACACGCGCGTTATGTCGGCCGCGAATGCGAGCGCCTGCAAGTCGAACATGAGTTCGACGTGCTCCCGGAATGAATCGGGGACACCGGCCGGCGCTTCGGGCAACTCGCGTACTTCGCCGCTCTTGTTGCGCACTTCGATACGCTGAATGCGACGCTCGACTTCGCGGATATCTTCGAGATACTTGTCAAGACGATTGCGATCGTCGGCGGCGAGGGAAGTCTTGAGGGACTTCATTTCGCCCGCGACGAAATCGAGAATGCTGCGGCGCGTCAGACGACGTTCGGCGCGCTCAGCGGAGGAACCGCCGACGCCGAACAGTTTTTCGAATGCCACACGCGGGTCGCGAATGACCGGCAGCGGTTCCGTAGGTGACGACCAGCTGATCGAATCGGTGTAGACGCAGGCGTAACCGTAGGCGCATCCGCCAGCCTGGTCGACATTCTCGATGCACAGCTGCATCGAAGGAATTGGCGTGTCCTGTCCGAAGCGCTGCGCGTAGATCTGGTCGAGCGAGGTACCCACGCGCACGTCGGAGCCCTCGGTCTGGCGCGCATGTGCCTGCGTGAGATACGTCGCGCTCGAGCGGAAGTGATCGCCGCCGACTTCCATCGGCGAGGAGGGTTCCGCAGCGCGCACATCGGTGTTGCTGATGATCGTGAGATATTTGCGATACGCTTCCAGCGAATGCATCGCGGTGGGCGCCAGGTCGAAGTTGCGACCCACCTCGGCCGGATTCCACAGGTTGAGCTTTGCACCCAACTCGTTGCAGCCGGCAGCGCCGTGCACCATCTCGATGGCGACGAGCCGTGGCGCGTCGGTGACCTTGCGCCAACCACCCCGACCGGCGGGAATCATGGCGTCGAGGTACGGCAGCGCGATCGTGGCGCTGAGCCCCTGAACGAAGCTTCGGCGCGGGATCGGCTTTCCAGTCAGGTATTGCATGTTCTCTGCGTCTCCGTGTGCGTTTGTAAGGATCAGCGACTGCTACTGCCAGCCGCGCCCTGCGATTTCGCGTCCTGCGCGTTCACGTCTGCCTGTACGACCGGTGTCTTTTTCATACGGAACGCATCACTCTTCACCACGCCCCAAATCACGTCCTGCATGCGGTAGTTCGTGGGTTGCACATCGGCGACGATGCGACGGATCGCCGGTCCATCGTAGTATTCCATGCGACGACCAACGGCGTACGCCATCAGGTTTTGCGTGAACGTTCGGATCATTGGAATCGGACGCTTGAGCAACACCTTCTGCAATTCGGACAGGTTGGAAATCTTGGTGCCATCATAGAAGTCGCCGCGCGAATCCACATCGGCGCCGTTCTCGCGCACACGCCACTGACCGGTCACGTCGAAATTGTCGAGCGCGAGTCCGATCGGATCCATGAAGCGATGGCAGGAGCGGCACGACGGATTGTCGCGGTGCATTTCCATGCGTTCACGCGTGGTGAGCAGGCGACCTTCCTTTGCTTCGGCCGTCTTTTCCAGATCGGGGACGTTGGGCGGCGGCGGTGGCGGCGGCGATCCGATCAGCACTTCCATCACCCATTTGCCGCGCAACACCGGCGACGTGCGGTTGGCATGTGACGTCAGCGTTAGAATGCTCGCCTGACCAAGCAGACCGCTGCGCTTGGTATCGCTGTACTTCACCTTGCGGAATTCGGGGCCGGACACGCCTGGCATGCCGTAGTGTTGCGCGAGCCGCTCATTCACGAACGTGTAGTCCGCATTGTAAAGCTCGGTCACACTACGGTTTTCCTTGACGATGTTGTAGAAGAACAGCTCCGTCTCGCGCCGCATGTCGTGCGCGAGCTGCTCGTGGAAGTTCGGATAGTCGAGCGCGTCCGGCGCGACTTTTTCGATATCCTGCAGCCGCAGCCACTGCGCCGCGAAGCGCGTCGCCAGCGCCTCCGAGCGCGAATCGGCGAGCATGCGCTTGGTTTGCGCCTTGAGCACCGCGGTGTCGGCGAGCGCGTCATGGCGTGCCAACGCCATGAGAATGGAATCGGGCGCCGTCCCCCACAAAAAGAAGGACAGACGCGAGGCCATGTCACTGCTATTGATGGCGTAGCGCTGTCCCGCCTTCACCGTCGCGGGGCGCTCTTCGACACGAAAGATGAAGTGCGGGCTCGCGAGAATCGCTTCGAGCGCTGTTCGTATGCCAACTTCAAATCCGCCCATTTTGGCGCCGGTGTCGTAAAACGTCATGAACGACTTGACGTCTGACGGCGTGAGGGGCCGACGATACGCCGATGAGCCGAGCCGATTGACGATCTGTTCCGCACAGGGTCGGGCCTCAGTCAGCGATGTCGGGCGGCAACTGAAGATGCGCTTGCGACTCGTCGTCTCCGACACACCAGTCGGATTATATGGACCCGTGACGGCGAAGTGCTGAAGATGTGCGCCGATGGTGATGCCCGACTGCGATCCGATCTGCGTGTCAGCAATGCTATGCCCGATCGGTGCGATGTTCTCGTTGACCGGTCCTTCGTAGGTGCGAAGGAACGCCGCCGAAACGCGATGAGCACCAGCGCGCACCTGAATCGGCTTGGTCCGAAGTTCCATGCCGGTGGGATCTGCCTGCGACATCCAACGATCGATATCGAGCAGTGCCACACGCTCACCGTCAACCGAGATTTCTATTTTCTCATCGAACGGAGCGCCCGACCCGTACAACTGGCCTGTCGGCACGGCATGCAGCGAGGCGGTAAACACGTATTCGCCGTCGGCCGGAAAGTTGTGGACGGCCGACTCTCCACCGCGCGTGCCTTGCGGAGCTCCCTCAGCGATCTCCGTCTGCGATGCGAGACGCGCAAGCTTGTAGGTCGTCGTGGTGGTGCTCGCCGTCGGATCGCCAACCGCAAGCCGACTGATTGCACTCGCGGCATCCATGTAGGCATCGAGGAGCGTGGCCGACGGTGTTTGCGCGTCGGCAATATTGTCGAAGTTTGCGCTCTTGGTGTCGAGCGGCAGCCAGGAACCGGCGCTGATGTCGATCGCCACGAGATCCTTGACGGAACGCTCGTATTCAGCCCGGTTCAAACGCTGAAAGGTGCGACTGCCCGGATTCGGATTGGCCGCTGCTTTGGTGTCGATCAACTTTTCCATCGCTTCGGCAAGCACAACGAGTGTGTCGCCGCCGGGTCGATCGCGTCCTGGCGGCGGCATCATGCCCGCGCGCAACTTCACGATCATCTTCTCCGCAGTCTCTGGAGAAAGTGCAGAATTCGCGACATTGAAACCGGCCAACGACAAATTGCCCAGCTTGCGACTTTCGCTGTGACACGACTCGGCGCACGTCTCACGAACGACTTCCGTCAATTCATCGATCGGAATCGGATGTGCGGCACGTCGAGCTGTGAGCGGATGCACGCCAATCGCTCGCGGAGCGCGCGCTGGAGCAGCTATCGGCTTAGCAGTCACAGACTCAGTGCGGGTGGGTCCGTCATGCGCCGCCGAGCCAGCTACGACCAGTAACACTCCTGCTGCGGCTACAACGAGAGCCTTCATACCCGGACCTCCAGGTCTATGCGGCATAGGTGGGAGACTGCACTTCAAAGGTGAGAGGCGCTGAGCGACGAGGCAAGTCTTTCGTTCGCAGCGAGTTGGGCGATCTTTGCGTATCAGTTGTGCGGACGGGAGCCAACAAGGAGTTTGCCGCGGATCGCTCCCTGATTGATTACGCAGTACCTACCGAAAACGTGGAGGAGGGCAAAATGGGACCAAGCGCCGTGCGAGTTTGCTGGATTGCGACCGCCGTTGCAGCTGCAATTGTAGCTGCGACCACACTAAGTACCCCGGCAATCGCCCAAGGTACGCCGCACCTGAACCCGCTCATCGAGCTGCACATAAAGAAGCAGCCCGTGTTCGGCTTGTATGCCCCATCCAATCGACGGGCCGGTCGTGGTGCCCCTGCCCTCCCTGCTGACTCTGTAAAGAGCCCTGCGCAACTCGCACAGGACGCGCTCGGCAACAAGACGGCGGACTACATCTTCGATGGTGGGATGGAAGGAAACTTTGACGTCGGCTACGCCACATTCAGCCAGTTCGTGAACGGCATTGCGGTGAGTGGGCCCACGATCACGAAAGGACGCTTTCATCACCCACTGGTCGTGAAGACGCCGGAGATCGCGCCCGACACGATCAAGGCAGCGGAGCACATCGCGAAGCAACTCAACCTTGGCGTCAACACGATTGTGTTTGTGGGGGTCGAGAGTGCCAAAGAGGTGAAACAAGGACTTGCGATGATGCGCTTGAAGTCTAAGGGCGGCATTCGTCCGGACGACGTTGGCAGCGCGCCGAAGTTCTGGGGCATGAGTGACAAAGAGTACAAAGCCAAGGCCGACCTGTGGCCACTCAATCCGACAGGCGAATTGACCAACTGGACGATCGTCGAAAGCAAGGAAGGCCTGTCTCACATTCGCGAGATCGCCGCGGTGAAAGGTATTTCAGTGCTTTTCCCGGGCGCCGGTACCTTGCGCGGCGTGTTCAGCACCACCGACGCGGACGGCAAGCGCGTGCTCGACGAAAAGGGATGGGAGGCGGCGATTCAGCAGGTGCTCGCCGCATGCAAGGAGTTCAAGGTCCCGTGCGGATATCCGGCGACCGCCACCGACATCGAAATGCGCATGAAGCAAGGATTCAGCGTATTCGTTATCGGTTGGGGCGAGCCTGGCTTCAAGGCTGTTGACATCGGGCGCGCGGCAGCGGGCAGAAAGTAGATCGTCTCAAGCAACGCAAAAGGCACGAATCTCAATGCGGATTCGTGCCTTTTGTTTTTTATGACGTCCGCGTTCTACGACTACGCCAGCACCTGACTACTGGTCGGCAGTTTTTGGCATATTGAGAAAGCCGCGAATCTGCTTCACGGCATAAGCGACTTTCATCTCGAATGCTTTCTTGCCGAGTTCCTTCGATGCGCGGCGCCCGTCGCCGGTGATGCCGTTGTTGATGCGCTTGGCGTTCGGATCGCGCGGTGTGCCGGGCACGGCAACCGGATCGCCGAGTGCGTCCTTGATCAGATCCTTGCGCACCCAGACGTCGCCGCCGAGAAAGAGCATGGTCGACGTGTCGGGAATGCCCGCGTGCGAGCTGCTGGGATAGCCCTGCGACTGCAGCCACTTGTCAAAGTCACCCTGTGCCTTGGCGTACACTTCGTCGCAGTAGTACACGTGAATGTTTTGCGGCGCGTACTTGGCATCGAGTTTCTTTGCGACTTCGGCGTACGTATTTGGCTGTCCGCCGCCGTGATCACCCATCAGAATCACGTTGGTGAAACCGGTCACGATCGCCTGTTCGGCGAGCCGTTCGAGAATTGCGCCGAGCAATTCCGGTGTAAGCCCGATCGTACCGGGCAGCGTCGCACTCGCGTTGTTCGGTGTGTACGGCAAGACGGGCATCGCGATGGCGTTCCCCAATTCGAGGGCAATTTGCTTGACGATCGCCTTGCCCATGAGGTTGTGCCCACCGTTCGCATTCTGCGGCCCGCGCTGCTCGGTGCCGCCGGTGTAGAACAGCGCCGTCTTCTTGCCATCGGCCATGGCCTGTTTCACTTCAGGCCAGGTCATGATCTCGAATTCAACGCGCGGTTCTTTCGGCTTAATTCGCCTCGCGTTGGCGCGACCGATGTCGCGCGTGCTGCTGGCCACAGTTGCGGTGGCGTCGCTGGCAGCCAGCGTGGAGGCGTGCGCTGCCGAAGGCACGATCAGCGCTGTTGCCAGCACGTA
>JAYUWD010000125.1:0-2072 GCA_043753735.1 Gemmatimonadaceae bacterium | reverse complement strand
TCGGACTGATCGGCCGCGAACTCGTACGCATGCTGCCGCGGGTCAGAACGCGCGTGCGTCCGAACATCGTCGCACTGATCGATCGCAGCGGCTATGTGTTCGCGCCGCAGGGAATTCCGGCGCGGCAACTCGCGGCGCTCGCTGACAAGAAAGCGGATGGTCGTTCGCTGGCTTTTTTTGAAGGGGGACATGCAGCTACCGCGAACGAGGCGATTGCACATATCGCCAAACACGCGCTGGTACACCCCGTCGTCGCCGACCTCACGGCCACCGAAACAGTGCCTGCATTGCGTATCGCGTTGCAGGCGGGCATGGACATCGTGCTGGCCAACAAACGGCCGCTGTCCGCACCGCTGCATGAAGTCGAAGCGCTGCAAGCGCTCGCTCGGAAGCACGGCCGACGCATTTTGCACGAAACCACCGTGGGTGCTGGTTTGCCCGTTATGGACTCGTACGCCAAACTTGTCGAGACGGGCGACAAGGTACTGCGCATCGAGGGCTGTACATCGGGAACGCTCGGATTTCTGTTGACGGGGATCGGGCGCGGCGAACCGTTCAGCGTGACGCTGCGCAAAGCCATGAGTCTGGGCTACACCGAACCCGATCCACGCGACGATCTCTCCGGCATGGACGTGGCGCGCAAGGCGCTGATCCTCGCGCGACTGCTTGGCTTCAAGGGCGAACTCACCGATGTCTCGGTCGAATCGCTGGTGCCGGTCGCGTATCGTAGGTTGCCGCTCGCAACATTCCTGGCGCGTCTCGATCTACTGGACGCATCGTGGGCCGAACGACATGCCGCCGCGCAGAAGCAGGAGCGCGTGTTGCGCTACGTGTTGCTGGCAACGCCGCGACGCGTGAAAGTCGAATTGCGCGCCGTGCCACTGTCGCACCCACTCGCGGGGTTGCGCGGCACGGACAACCAGATCGTTTTCACGACCAGACGATACCGGGAACACCCACTCGTCATCACTGGTCCGGGCGCCGGTCCTGCGGTCACCGCCGCCGGCGTGCTCAACGACCTGCTGCAGTTGGTGCCGAAATGAACGCACACGTACCAAACGCGCACGTTCTGAACGCGCACGCACCCACTGCGTCCACCAGCGCGGCTCACGCTGAAGGTCGCGGTGGTATCATCGCCTTCGCGCCGGGCAGCATCGGCAACTTCGGCCCCGGTCTCGATGTGCTCGGATGCGCGGTTACCGGCCCCGGTGACGAGGTTCACGCGTGGTGGTCAGACAGGGAACTCGGCGTCACCGTACTCGACGCCGGGCATCCGGAGCTGCCCACCGATCCGACGCGCAACGCCTGTGCAATCGCAGCCCAAGCCGTACTCGATCGCGCTCCGCACGTGCGACGTGGCGTGTCGTTGTCGGTTCGCAAAGGCTTGCCGCTTTCCGCTGGACAAGGGGGCAGTGGTGCATCCGCTGTTGCTGCGGCCGTCGCCGTGAATCAACTAATAAAGCAAGGCGGCGGCGACGAATTAGACACGATCGGATTGCTCGCGACAAGTCTCGTTGCCGAGGCCACTGTGGCGGGTCGCCATCTCGACAATCTTGCGGCGTCGTTGATGGGTGGTGTGATCTGCATTCGCGGAATCGATCCACCCGATGTCACGAACGTGCAGGTGAAAGTGTCGCTATGGTTTGCGCTTGCGCATCCCGCCATCCACATCCGGACCGCCGATTCTCGCGCACTGTTGCCCCAGTTCTATCCGCGTGATGTGCTCATCGCGCAGCTCGCAAGCGTCGCATCGCTGGTGACGGGGCTGGCCAATGGCGATCTCGCACTGGTTGGTCGTGCCTTGGTGGATCATGTTGCCGAGGCTCCAAGGTCTGCGCTGATTCCGGGGTTTGCCGAGGCGAAGAGTGCAGCGTTCGAGGCGGGTGCACTCGGCGCGTCACTATCGGGTAGTGGACCGACCACGTTTGCGGTGTGCGCGACGGAAGCCGAAGCGATTGCGGTGGCCGAGGCGATGCGATGGGCGTACGAGGTTGCAGGGCACGTCTGCGTGGCACGCGTGGCGACAATCGACTTCGAGGGAGCCCGATGGAGGAACGCGTGAAAAGTGAACG
>JAYUWD010000124.1:0-6478 GCA_043753735.1 Gemmatimonadaceae bacterium | reverse complement strand
TTCCCCTCGGTAGCCAACCCCCGCAGTGCCCGTACATCGACGCCCAGCGCGCCGATGCGTCCGGACGCTCGGTGGGTTGCGATCGCTGAACCGTCGGTAACGGAAGTGCAGCGATTGGTTGGCGCGCTGCTGCTGCCCGAGTCGGTGTGCCGTCTGCTCGTGAGCCGCGGGCATGCAGACCCCGAGATTGCAAAACGTTTTCTTCGTCCCCGTCTCGAGCATCTCGCCGAACCTGAGACGATGTACGATCTCCCGCGCGCCGTTGAGCGCATCGGCGATGCCGTGCGCGCGCATGAAACCATCGTCGTGCATGGCGATTACGACGTCGACGGCATGAGTTCGACTGCGCTCGTGGTGCGTGTGCTGCGTGGATTGGGCGCGCGCAACGTTTTTCCGTTCGTGCCCAATCGAATCACCGACGGCTACGATCTTGGGCCAGCAGGCGTCGCGGAAGCGCGTCGGGTGGGTGCCACGCTGCTGATCACGTGTGACTGCGGGACGAGTGCGCGGCAGCCCGTCGCGGAGCTCATGGCGTCAGGTGTGGACGTGATCATCACCGATCACCACCTGCCTGGGGGACCGCTGCCGGCCGCGTACGCGGTATGCAACCCTCGCCGACCCGAGTGCACGTCGGCCGACAAGGACCTTGCCGCAGTTGGTGTCGCATACAAGATCGCATTGGCGTTGTGCGATGCCTTTGGCGTGTCGCGCGCGTTGGCCCATCGGCAGCTGGATCTCGTCGCGCTCGCAACCATTGCCGACGTCGCACCGTTGCGCGGGGAAAACCGGGTCTTGGTGCGCTATGGCCTCAAGTTGCTCGCCGAGTCGGCGCACCCGGGGTTGCGCGCGTTGATGCGTTCGTCGGGGCTTGATGGCAAGCCGCTGACGGCAGGACGGGTGGGCTTTGTACTGGCCCCGCGTCTCAATGCGGCGGGGCGTATCGCCGATGCGAAGCTCGGATTGTCATTGTTGCTCGCCGAGCGCGAAGACGAAGCGAATGTCATCGCCCGCGAACTCGAAGAGTTGAATCGCGCGCGTCAGGATCTCGACAAGTCGGTACTCGATGACGCGATGCGACAGCTCGATGCACCGGAGATGCGCGATCGGTTTGGTTTTGTATTGTCGCGCGATGGATGGCACGCCGGTGTGATTGGGATCGTGGCATCACGCGTGGTGGAGTACACGGCGCGTCCAGCCGTGTTGATCGCGGTCGAGCAGGGTGTAGGTAAGGGCTCCGGACGGTCCATCAGTGCCTTTGATCTGCATGCTGCGCTGACGGCCTGTTCACCGCATTTTCAACGATTTGGTGGCCACCGTGCCGCTGCAGGCCTGACAATGGACGCCGACCGTATTCCGGCGTTCCGTGAGCAGTTCGACGATGTCGCGCGCGCTCGGCTTACGGAGGACGACCTCGTTCCCGAAATTCGTGTGGATCTCGATGTCCCGCTGGCTGTCGTTGGCGACGAACTCGAAAAGCTGGTCCGGCACTTTGAACCGTTCGGCATCGGCAATCCCGCGCCGCTCTTCCGCACGAGAGGGGCGCAGCTCGCGTCTGCACCGCGCAAGATCGGCGCGGACGGACTGCGTCTGTCGTTCGACGTTCCCGGCGGGACGATCGACGCGATCGGCTGGGGAATGGCCATGCGCGCCTCGCAACTCGAGATGGGGAGGCCGCTCGATCTGGCCTTTCGACTCGATCGCGACGAGTATCGAGGACAATCGCGACTCCAACTCAAGCTGGCCGATGTTCGACGCTGAAGCCCTGTGAGAATTGTTGCCGGACGTTGGAAAGGTCGGCGCATCGAAGCGCCCGAAGGTGATCTCGTGCGCCCCACGGGCGATCGCGTACGCGAATCGTGGATGAGCATTGTGCACACGCTGCTCCCCGACGCAAAAGTTCTGGATCTGTGTGCCGGCAGCGGCGCGCTTGGCCTGGAGGCACTTTCCCGCGGTGCCGCGACGTGCGATTTCGTGGAGCAGGCGCCCAGCGTGCTGAAAATCCTCCAGGCCAATCTCGAACAACTCGGCGGGCATCCCGGTGCGCACATTCTCCGTGAGGAAGCCCTGCGATTTGTCGCCAAGCTCCCGGCGGGCGCGTATGACATTGCCTTCGCCGACCCGCCCTACGCCGCATCCACCGGACTTGAGCTCGTCCAACGTTGGCTCGAGGTCCCTTTCGCTCACGTCTTCGGCGTTGAACATTCGGCGTTGGCCGAATTTCCTGTCCCCGGACAGACCCGCCGCTATGGCGCCACCGCACTCACCTTCTTCCGAACCGACGATCTGTGATGCCGTCGCCCGCTGTCCCCTCCGATCGCGTCGCGCTTTACGCCGGCTCCTTCGATCCCGTGACACACGGGCATGAAGACCTGATCAAGCGCACCTTCGCTTTTACCGACCGTCTCGTCGTTGCCGTCGCCACGAACGTTAGCAAACAACCCCTCTTCACCGTCGATCAGCGCATCGCATTCATCACCGAGATCTTTGCCGACGAACCCCGCGTGGAAGTGCGCGCATTCGACGGATTGCTCGTGGACTTTGCGCGTGACATCGGCGCGAAGGTGAATGTGCGCGGACTCCGCGCCGTAAGCGATTTCGAGTATGAGTTTCAAATGGCGCTGATGAATCGCCATCTCTTCCCCGGCCTTGAAACAGTCTTCATGGCGCCCTCCCTCGACACGACCTACATCAGTTCGAGTATGGTGCGCGAGGTCGCGCGGTTTGGTGGCCGGGTCTCCGGGCTCGTCCACCCCTTGGTCGCGCGGGCTCTCTCGCAGCGATTTTCGCGCTGAACCCGCCAACCTCCATGTCCGCGCACGCCGTAGGATTTCTCGACTCGCTGCACCTTCGCGCGGCGGCCACGCCACGCACGATTCTTTTTCCTGAAGCGACCGACTTCCGCACCGTCGAAGCGGTCATGGCGCTCGCGCGTCGCGGTTCAGTGCGCCCGGTGCTCGTGCGTCGTTCCGATTCGCCGACAGGCGTCATCCCGCCGCGCAGTATGCAGATGCTCGACCCGCTGATGGACCCCCGCACGCCGCGCGTGGTCGCGCATCTGTTGGCGCGCCGTGGAGGGAAGGGGCTCGCTCTCGAGGACGCGGAACGTCTCGCGCACGACCCGCTTTACTTCGCCAACGCGCTGGTGGCACTGGGCGAAGCCGACGGCTGCGTGGCGGGAGCTGTCCACACCACCGCCGATATTTTGAGAGCTGCCATCTGGACGGTTGGGCCAGCGGCGGGAGTTCGCACGGTCTCGTCCTCGTTCTACATGCTGATGCCGGAGACGGCGGTCTCGAACGAGTCGGTGCTCACATTCACGGACTGCGCGGTGGTACCGGATCCGTCGGCGCGTCAACTGGCCGATATCGCGCTCGCTGCCGCCACCGATCGTCGACGCATCGTCGGAGATGAGCCTCACATTGCATTCCTGTCCTACAGTAGCGTCGGCAGCGCCGACGGTCCGTCGGTGAGCAAGGTGCGCAACGCCATGGCGATGGTGCGCGCAGAAGCTCCGTGGCTCTCGGTGTCAGGCGAGCTGCAGGCCGATGCCGCGCTGGTCCCTGAAATCGCGGCCAGAAAGGCGCCAGGCGAGCCGGCGCGCGGTCGCGCGAACGTGTTGGTTTTCCCGTCACTCGACGCGGGAAACATCGCGTACAAACTGGTGCAACGTCTCGCCGGAGCGATCGCCATCGGACCGGTGCTGCAAGGCCTCGCTCGACCCTGCAGCGACTTGTCGCGAGGGGCCACTGCCGATGACATTGTACATGCGGCGGCGATCACTGCCCTTCAGGCGGCTGTGCTCGACCCTTCGTCATCACCCGATTCCCCAGTATGAGCCGATCATGAGTTTTGTGCTGACGAAGGATGAAGACCGGTTGGTCGTGGAGGTTCAGGGCCAACTGGTCGTGAGCAACCGTCAGGATTTCAAGCAGCTGGTGCTGGATGAAGTCGAACACGGTGCCCGTCTCGTCGTCATTGATTTCACCAAGTCTGCCTACATCGACAGCTCCGGACTTGGCGCGCTCGTCTCCCTCGGCAAGCGCATCCGCGAAGCAGGAGGCGAACTCCGCCTCGCTGCACTCAACGAAGACCTTCGCACCCTGTTCGAGTTGACGCGCCTGGATTCGCTTTTCCCCGTCTTCGACTCGCGCGAAACTGCGCTGGCAGGTCTTTGACCCAGTGGCGCCGCACACACGCGGGCGGCCGGTACGGCGCATGCAATTGAGCGCGCCCCGCCACGACTGGACCATCGCGTCGGATGTCAATGAGATCGCGCCGATCGTCGAAGCCGTTGCGGAGCTTTGTGCCGCCGCAGGTTTCTCGAGCCGACTTTGTCGCCTCAACGTGCCCGTCGCCCTGACTGAGGCGATGGCCAACGCGATCATGCGCGGCAACAGCAACGACCCCAAACGCGCCGTACACGTCTGCGCAATGATGGACACCGAAGCGCTCGTTCTCGAAATCACAGACGAAGGGCCAGGCTTTGATCTCGATGGCGTACGCTACACACCAGACGATGCCGATTGGCTCGAGCGCGAGGACGGCCGGGGGGTGTTTCTGATGCGAAAATTGATGGATCAGGTGGAGAGCTGCCGCGCCGCCGGCGACTACGGTCACACGGTACGACTGCGACTGCGCCGAGCATGAGTGAGGTCGCCGCCCTGATGGCCGCGTTCCATGAGGCCACCGGGCGCGCGGCGGCCATCTGGGAACGACGGGACGGCAGCGTTGTGCCGACGTTGATTGGTACATCGTCGCCCACATTCGCCTCGCTCACTGAACCCGGCGCAATCGCCTGGGACGTCAACACGTGGGCCCGCAGCCACGAATTGCACGCGCAGCTTGTGTCGACTGGGGAAAGTGTCGGCTGGCTCTTTGTGGAACCGGGAATCTCTCCGGATGGCGATCGCCTACTCGGTCGACTTGTGCCCCTCATCCGACGACTGAGTCGCGAACGCGATGGCGCCGCGCACGAACTCGTCGAACGCTACGAAGAGATCAATCTCCTTTACGCGATCGGCGAGCTTCTCGGCGGGACCACCGATGTGGAGAGCGTTGCGGACACCCTGCTGCGCGAGCTCGCGATCACTGTTGGGGCATCACGCGCTGTGTTTCTTCTGACCAATCGCGCGCAAGGCACGCTCTCACCAATTGCAACGCTCGGCGTGCAGCCGTCGGAGTACACCACGGTTTCGCTTGACGACGCATCGCACATTGCCATTCGCGCCTTTCGCACCGCTGGTGCATGCACGGAAGATGGACCGTCGGTGCGTCTTGCGGATCCGGTGTTGGCTGCGGATGGACGTCCGCTGCTCGCGGTCGCGATCACGCGTCCCAGCACTGGCATGGGCATCACCGGCTCGTATCCGGCGGTCGTTGCACGCCGCCCGTTCGCGAGTGGCTTCGAACCGATTGGCGCTGTGCCGCTTGGTGTGCTCATTCTGAGTGGTCGTCCAGGCGGCATTCCATTCTCTGCCGGTGACCGCAAACTTGCATCAGCGGTCGGTACGCAGGTGGGTACCGCAATGCACAACGCCTCGCTCGTGCGGGCGGCCGTCGAGCGCCAGCAACTCGCTCGCGAGATGCGTCTTGCACACGATCTGCAACTGAAGCTGCTCACCAAACCCACCGTCGTCGCACCGGAGGCGCGAGCTGCCGCGCGCGTGGTTCCGGCCGAAAGTGTTGGTGGAGACTTTTTCTTGCTGGCGCGACTGGATCGCGATCGCACAGGTGTCCTCATCGGTGATGTGTCCGGGCACGGCTATCAGTCCGCGCTGGTGATGGCGCTGGCATTGAGTGCCGCGGCAATCCACGTGCAGGCTGCATTCGATCCATCCATCGCGCTCGAGGCTGTGCAACGGTCTCTGGCGGACGAATTGAGCTCGACCGAGATGTCGCTGTCGCTCTGCTACGCCGTAATCGACAGCAAGGCACGGGAGTTGCGCTTTGCGAACGCGGGTCATCCGCACGCGTTCCGCCTGGGTGCCGATGGCATCTGTGAACGCCTGCATGCAGTCGCGCCGCCGATCGGCTTGAGCGACGCGGCGATCGACGAGTGTGTAATGGCGTGGCGTCCGGGCGATCGGCTGGTGCTGTTCACCGATGGCATCACGGACGCTCGCAACGCGAAAGATTGCCGTTTGGGTGAAGCTGCGGTGCTGAAGACACTGTCGACGATGACGCACGCTGAAACCCCGGAGCAGATTCTGGACGCCATTTTTTCAAACGTCGACACGCACGCCGACGGCACGTCCCTACGCGACGACCTGGCTGCAGTTGTCGTGGACCGCCTCTAGTGGGACCGCGACAGCATCCGCGCGCGCCGAAAGAAGCAGCGCTGCCGACGCCACGCAAACGGTTCGGGCAGCATTTTCTTCGGGACAACCATGTGCTCGATGCCATCGTCGATGCACTTGGACCGATCAGCGATCGCACCGTCGTCGAAATCGGAGCGGGACGTGGCGCACTCACCGATCGG
>JAYUWD010000123.1:0-2089 GCA_043753735.1 Gemmatimonadaceae bacterium | reverse complement strand
GGCGGCCTACGTGCATCCGGAAGTGCGCGGGGAAGGACTTGGTGCGGCAGATCGGAGACTTTGCGCGATTTCTGGAGGTGGTCAGCTTCTCGCACGGCACCGTGCTGACGATCCGCACCGGCACCCGCGAAACGGCTGTCCATCGCGAAGCGATCGAGGGATATCTCGACGTGCTGGACAATCTGCTCGTCGCGTTCTGGCTGCCGGTGTTCACGAAACGCGCGATGCGCGCGACCGCGGCGCACCCCACTTTCTATTTCTTCGACACCGGGGTCTTTCGCGCGCCGCGTCTAACTGGTCCGCTGGATCGTCCGGCCGAGTTGGACGGTGTCGCGCTCGAAGGATTCGTGGCGCCGAATGTGCGCGCGTGGATCGCGTACTCCGGCCCGCCACCCGATCTGTCTCACTGGCGCACCCGCACCGGCATCGAGGTGGACTTCGTGGTTTATGGTAACGCCCATTTCTTTGCGCTCGAGGTGAAGAACACCGAACGGGTGCGCCCCGACGATCTGCGCGGGTTAGGCGCGTTCATGGGCGAGTATCCGTAGTGTCGGCCCATGCTTCTGTATCGTGGCACGGATAAGCTGGAGATCGGCGGTATCCCCTGTTGGCCGGTGACCGAGTTTCTCGCGAAGCTGCGCCCCGGTGTGGACGCGGTACCGCGGTAGACCACGTGAGCGACACGCTCCGCGCACCGATGCGATCGGGGCACGAGCACCCGTTCCACAGCCGTACCACGGCGCAGCAGCTGATTGCCGCGCGCATCGCCGAGGCGCCGAAACCGGTGCTGGATGCACTCGAGGCGCCAGCAACGCGCGATCTCGCAGTGCGGCGAATTGCCCCCTTGGCGATGCTCTGTCTCGAGAAGCAGCCGAGTGCGCGGCCGGCGAGCGCCACGGAGTTGTTGACGGTGATGGCCGCTGTGCATGTTTTCGGCTCGACATCCGCACCCACGACGCTCGTACCCAAGCGCGTCGTGATTGCGACGATCGAGAACAAAAGCGGCGACGCAGTCCGTGATCCGATCGGCGCCAGGGGTGCGGACTGGATTGCCCGCGGCCGCTTGTTGCCCGAGTTGGCGCAGGATTTTTTTGTCGAGCGCTTCGGGCGAGAAATCGCATTGGCCGCCGCGCTGCAGCATGCCAACATCGTCCCTGTGTTTGACCGCTGGCGTTACCGAGGACGGCGTGCCGTTCTATCTCATGCCCTTTGTTGATGGGGCATCGCTGCGCGAACTCGCGGCAGACGGTAAACCGCTGCCGATCGCGAACGTGCTGCTGACGCTGACAGACGTCGCGCGCGCGCTCGCCTATGCTCACGGACGCGGCGTGGTGCATCGGGATATCAAGCCAGACAACGTAATGCTCTCGGGCGGCGCGGCGCTGGTCACCGATTTTGGTATTGCCCAAGGCGATGAATTCCGCCCGCACCGCCTCGCCTGAGAACACACTGACGCGCATGGGGAGGTCCATCGGTACGCCGTCATACATGGCGCCTGAGCAAGGCGCTGGCGACCCGGACACCGATCATCGCGCCGATCTCTACGCCTTTGGTGCGATGGCTTACGAGCTGCTGACAGGGGCACCGCCGTTCGGCGATCGCCCGGCGCATGCACAACCCATCGCACACTTTTCGGAAATCCCCAAGCCAGTATCATCGCACCGAAGCGACACTCCCGAGCCACTTGCGCGACTGGTGATGCGATGCCTTGAAAAGGACCCCGCGGCCCGCCCGCAGACGGCGAGTGAGCTGCTGAAGTCGCTGGCGGACGCTGCCAGCACGGTTTGCACTGTTTGTTGCTGTTGCGGGCGTGCTTGTGGCGGGCGGCGCCTGGTACATGGTTCGTGGCCGAACATCGTTGCTCAAGGCCGATGCCACATCGCTTGCTGTAATGCCGTTCACGGTGCGGGATGCGTCGTTATCGGTGTGGCGGGAAGGGCTGGTGGACATCCTTTCGCGAAGTCTTGATGGTGCGGGGGCAGTGCACACCGTGGCGCCATCGGCGAGCATCGCCAACGCGCCCGCCCGTGCGGACGCCGCGACCGCAACCGCTCATGCGAAAACGCTGGGGGCGGGGTTGGCGCTGTTT
>JAYUWD010000122.1:0-6519 GCA_043753735.1 Gemmatimonadaceae bacterium | reverse complement strand
GTGGCGTTGTGCGGCGACTGGCTACGCGTGATGGATGGGCGGAGCATTGGGCGGCCGTCATGCAGGCACGGCACGCGAATCCGCCGACACAGTTTGCGCCGTTGCCGTGGGTGCACGGGGCAGCGCACCCACGCACACCGGTTCCCGGAGAGATCCCGTCAGCGGCCGCACTAGATATTCGTTCGCACGCGCACCGTACGCAAAAAGCTGAGGGTGGCGAGCGCGCAGCACACGCTCTCCTGAAATCCTTTTTGCAGGAACGTGGAGCGGACTACCGCCGCGCGATGTCGTCCCCCGCCACTGCGTTCGACGCGTGTTCGCGCATCAGCGCGCATTTGGCATTCGGCACGCTGTCCGGGCGGCAAGCGTGGCGCGCGGCTCAGCGACGTCTCGCCGAGCTCGACGCAGACCCCTTTGCCGACCCCCGCTGGCGTCCGTCGGTACGCGCGTTTGTGGCTCGTCTCGCATGGCGCGATCACTTCATGCAGAAGCTCGAAAGCGAGCCGCAGATCGAGAGCAAAAACTTTTCACCGGCGTACGACGGGCTCCGGTCGAACGAGCCCTACCCGGTGCTGCTCGCCGCGTGGCTGGAAGGACAAACCGGCTACCCAATGGTGGATGCGTGCATGCGCGCCCTCCGCGCCGAGGGGTGGATCAACTTCCGCATGCGCGCGATGCTGGTGTCGTTTGCGTCGTATCATCTCTGGCTGCCTTGGCAGGCGACGGCAGTGGCGCTCGCCCCGCATTTCCTGGACTACGAGCCCGGTATTCACTACTCGCAGTTCCAGATGCAATCGGGCACGACGGGCATCAACTCCATTCGCATCTACAACCCGTACAAGCAGGGACTCGATCAGGATCCGACGGGGGCGTTCGTGCGTGCGTGGGTGCCGGAGCTGGCAAACGTCTCGACCGACTTCGTGCATGCGCCGCACGAGATGCCGAGTCTCGTGGCCGAGATGTGCGGCGTGCAACTGGGCCGCGACTATCCGTGGCCGATCGTGGATCACGCCTCCGCGTACCGAACGGCTAAGGAACTCATGTTCGCGGCACGGCAGACGCTCGTCGCGCAGAGCGAGGCGCGGCGGGTGTACGATCGGCACGGGTCGCGGAAGGAACCGCTGGATCGCCGACGGCGGTGAGCGCGGTCGGAAAGCGCGCTTGGTGAGCCCGCGGGTCCAGCCACCATTCAGAGCGGGTCAGAAACGATCACCAGACTGCACACGCACAGTGCCACGAGCAAAGCGAAGGCCCATGGCGTCAATTGAGCTGGGTTTGAATCCATTAATCGCTTCTGAAGGGGTGAAGTTTGGCCCAGCACGAGCCCCGTTGGAACGCGCCGGATGCGCCCCCTGGAGTGCAAGCTCGATACCGGTGAGAAGCCAGCTTTTCGACGTGGCAATGTTTGGGGTGCGTAGTGCGGCGAGTTCGCCGAGCAGCGTCTGCAGTGACTTCCCGGCACTTTCGTGGAATTGCGCGAAGCGGTCATACGGCTCGAACGTTCAATTGACGCCCTGAGCGCGAACTATCTCGGCGCGTTGAATCCAGTCGGTGCGTTCGCCGTGGTTCAGGTGACCGACGATCACATCCGGACGGCATGTTTCAGTGCCTTCCGTTGCCTCAATCCAGGCCGACGGAAGCCCGAGCAACATTTCGCGCAGCCTAACCAGCGTACGCGGCGTGTGCACGAGCACCATCACGCCCTGTTGCATGTCGAAGTCCATCGCATCTCCGATTCGGTGATGGAGGAATTCTTTCACGCCGGCCCGTCTGGTGCGCCCCCCGCGCCCGTCCGCCCGAGCGCGGAAGGGTTGACGTTGTCTCCATTATACTAGACATTATGTCCACCATGACGGAATCAGTGTCCGACCTCAACCAACTCATTGCCGAACGGGTGCGCGAACTTCGCGCCGCGCACGGCCTATCGCTGGATGCACTGGCCACTAGAAGTGGTGTGAGCCGCTCGATGATCTCGCTCATCGAGCGCGGCGAAAGCAGCCCCACCGCCGTCGTTCTGGAGAAACTGGCCACTGCGCTGGGCGTCGCACTTGCAGCGCTTTTTGATTCACCGGCTGCGGTGGTGCCCGCGCCGAACGGTCCTGTTTCCCGGTTCGCGGACCAGATCCAGTGGCAGGATCCGGCATCGGGTTATCGTCGCCGGAACGTTTCGCCACGGGGCGTGCCGCACCCCATGCAGATCGTCGAGGTGCATTTCCCCCCGCGCGCGCGGGTCGCGTTCGAGAGTGGCGTGCGGGACACGCCGGTGCATCAGCAAGTGTGGGTGCTTGAAGGCGCGATCGATATCACGGTCGGCGATGTGCGCCATCGGTTGCGCCAGGGCGATTGCCTTGGCATGCAACTCGACCGTCCGACCTTGTTTCACAACCCGACGCGAAAAACGGCGCGCTACGCCGTGGTGATCGCGTCCGAGCCAGTATCCAGACGATGAGCAACCCCACCGCTTCGTCGCACGATCCCGCGGCGCACAATCCCGCGCCGCACGATTCCGCGGGGAGCCCGGTCCGCCGCTTGCTCGCCGTAAACGCGACGCAGCTCGACCAGTTGGCCGAGCTGCTGATCGATTGTGTGGAAGGCGGCGCCTCGGTCAGCTTCATGCTCCCACTCACGCGCGAGCGTGCGTTGCGCTTCTGGCGAGGCGTGGCGGACGAGGTCGTGTCAGGTGCGCGCGCACTGCTCGTCGTCGAAGATGGGGAAGGAATCTGCGGGACGGTGCAACTGGTGCTGCAACAAACGGACAACCAACCCCACCGCGCCGATCTCGCCAAGATGCTCGTCCACCGTCGCGCGCGTCGGCGCGGGCTTGGCACCGCGTTGATGCGTGCCGCCGAGTCGACCGCGCGCGACTGCGGAAAGACACTCCTTGTGCTCGACACGGCCGCCGACGACGCGGAACGGCTGTACGAGCGCGAAGGATGGGTGCGGCTCGGTTCTATCCCCGGCTATGCGCTGCTGCCGCAGGGTGGGCTCTGTGCGACCACGTTCTACTATCGCGAGCTGGGCGGGCTTCAGGCTTTGTGATGAGTGCGGAGTGCCTTGCGGCCAGCGTGCGCGTGGCGGCACATTTTTGATCCTGCCCTTTCACTGGCCGCTGCCGCCAGTGCGCCAATGACGAGGTTGTGCATGCGAACGTTTTTTGCGATCGTGGTTTTTCTGGGCGTTGTCTTCGCCCTCCCTGGACGCTCGGCGGCGCGAACTCCTCCAGCGCGCGCTCGCCCCGCCTTGTCCGCCACCGATCTAAACTTTGTGGTTCGCCGCTATTGCGAAAAGTGCCACAACGCCGACGATCTCCGCGGCAACTTGTCGCTGGCCGACTTTGACGCGGGCCGAGCGTCGATGCACGCGGATGTCGCCGAAAAGATGGTAGCCAAACTTCGGTCAGGAATGATGCCGCCGGTGGGTGCTTCGCGGCCATCTGTGGATACCGTCGACGCGCTGGTAGCTGCGCTCGAGCGTCAACTGGATTCGGCAGCACTCGCGCACCCCAATGCCGGAAGTCGCACCTTTCAACGGCTCAATCGCGCGGAGTATCGGACATCCGTGAAGGAAGTGCTGGGGCTTGATATCGAGGCCGGCGTCTATCTCCCTTCAGATACAAAGAGCGACAACTTCGATAATATCGCCGACGTTCAGAGCCTGTCGCCCACGCTCCTCGACGGATATCTGCGCGCCGCCAGTGACATCAGCTGGCTGGCGGTCGGTAACCGCAACGCAACTGCGGCGGCGCACACGTACACCGTTCCCAAAATGGCCTCGCAGGTGGAGCATGTCGACGGCGCGCCTTTCGGTACGCGTGGCGGCATCTCTGTTGTTCACCTGTTTCCGGCCGATGGCGACTATCGCTTCGACGTGAACTTCTTTCACGAGACGACCGGCGCGTTCGCTGGCGGGCTGGCTCGCGGCGAGCGGATCGAAATCTCGATCGATGGCGAACGGGCCGCGTTGCTGGACATCGACCGTTTTATGCACGCGTCCGACCCGAATGGTGTGGCCATGGCCACCGACACGGTACACATCTCGGCCGGCCCACATCGCATATCAGCCGCGTTCATTCCGCCCGGTTTTCAGGGTGTTGTGCAAGACCTCATCTCGCCCCTCAAGTACTCGCTGAGCAGCACCTCCAACGCGATGGCATACGGCTTTTCGCAGGTGCCTCATCTGCGCGAATTCACCGTGAACGGACCGTACAAGGTCACCGGCGTTTCGGATACACCGACGCGGCGCCGGATTTTTTCCTGCAAAGGCACTGCGCCTGCATCGGCACGTTCGTGCGCGCAGTCGATCATCACCCGTTTGGCCGCCGATGCATATCGGCGACCGCTGACCGCAGAGGACGTCCGTGGCCTGCTTTCGCTGTACGACGCCGGCAACACGTCCGGGCGCGATTTCGAGAGCGGTGTGCGGACCGCACTGGAAGGGATTCTGGCCAGTCCCGACTTCGTATTCCGCTTTGAGCGTGCGCCGGCAAACGTAGCGCCTGGCACAGGCTATCGATTGAGCGATCTCGACCTCGCGTCGCGCCTCGCCTTCTTCCTGTGGTCCGCGCCACCGGATCGCGCGCTCGTGGCCGTCGCAACGCATGGACAGCTTTCGCAACCGGCGGTGCTCGAACGCGAAGTCCGTCGCATGCTGGCCGACCCGCGCGCCAGCTCGCTCGCGACCCGCTTTGCCGCTCAATGGCTGCGGCTCCCCGATCTTGACATGGTGCAGCCGGACATCCGGCAGTATCCCGATTTCGATGAGCAGTTGCGTGGGGCGATGCGGCGCGAGACCGAACTGTTTTTCGACAACATCGTGCGCGACGACCGCAGTGTGCTGGATTTGTATCGCGCCGATTACACGTTCATGAACGAACGGCTGGCGCAGCACTACGGCATTCCCAACGTTGCCGGGTCGGCGTTCCGCCGCGTGCAATACCCGGACAGCACGCGGCGCGGCATTCTTTCGCACGCCAGCGTACTCACTCTCACCTCGCATGCGACACGCACGTCCGCGGTCGAGCGCGGCAAATGGGTGATGGAAGTGTTGCTCAACAGTCCGCCGCCGCCACCGCCACCGGGTGTCCCCGATCTGGAGGCCACGCCCCAGACGAGCGAGGGGCGCGTGCTCACGGTGCGTGAGCGCATGGAAGAGCATCGCAAAAATCCGTCGTGCCGATCGTGCCACAAGATGATGGATCCGATCGGACTGGCGATGGAAAACTTCGATGCCACCGGTCGCTGGCGGCTGCGCGACAACGGCATGCCAATCGATTCGCGAGGTGAGTTGTGGGACGGCTCGTCGGCGCAAGGCGTGCCCGAGCTGCAGGCGGCGTTGCTGCAGCGTCGTGAAACACTGCTGCGCACCTTCACGCGCAACCTGTTGGCGTATGCCACGGGACGTCGCGTGGCCTACTACGACATGCCGACGGTGCGCAAGATCGTGCGCGATGCATCGACCAGGAACGATCGCATGTCCGCTTATATCATGGGCGTTATAAAAAGCCCTGCATTCCAGATGCAACGCGTCGACGATGGCAGCAAGACCACTGTGGTACAACCCGACGCTTCCTCCCGCTGAGCAGACGTTCCCATGGCGATCATCACCCGCAAGCCGCTCGACCGTCGCACTTTCCTGCAAGGAATGGGTGCCATGGTGGCCCTCCCGTATCTCGACGCCATGCGCCCCATCGTGCGCGGCGCAAACGCCGTGGCCACGGCCGATCCCACGCGCGTGCTGTTCATGGAAATGGTCCACGGCGCCGCCGGTTGTAGTCCGTTCGGCCTGACCGAGCATCTCTGGTCGCCGGCCGCAACTGGCTCGGCGTTTGATCTCAGTGCGACATCACTCTCCCCGCTGGAGCCGTGGCGGAAGTATCTCACCATCGTCAGCAACACCGATGTCCGCATGGCCGAAGCGTACAAGGCGGAAGAGATCGGGGGAGATCACTTCCGATCAAGCGCCGTGTTCCTGACACAGTCGCATCCGACGCAAACCGAAGGATCGGACATTTTCGTCGGAACCTCGCTCGATCAGCTGTATGCCAAACGATTTGGTCAGGGCACTCCGATTCCGTCGATGCAACTGTGCATCGAACCCCTCGATCGGGCTGGCGGCTGCGCGTACGGCTATTCGTGCATGTACACCGACTCGATCAGCTGGGCGTCGGCCACCGAACCGCTACCCATGATTCGCGATCCGCGCGTCGCCTTCGAGCAACTCTTTGGCGTGGGCGGCACGGCGGCGGAACGCGCGGCGCGCACCCGCAGCACCGGAAGCGTGCTCGATTGGATCACCACGCGCGTCGGACAGCTCAAGCGCGAACTCGGTGCCGGTGATCGTCAACGGATGGAGCAATACCTCGAAAACATCCGCGAGATCGAACGTCGAATTCAGCATGTCGAAGCGCGAAACGCAAGCGGAGAAGAGCGCGAACTGGCTGGCGCGCCAACCGGTGTGCCTGACTCATACACCGAGCATGTGAAGATCATGTTCGACCTGCAGGTACTGGCGCTGCAAAGC
>JAYUWD010000121.1:0-2089 GCA_043753735.1 Gemmatimonadaceae bacterium | reverse complement strand
TCTGGCGGTTGGCCCCAAAAGTCGTCGCAGGCGATACGCCGATCTACCTGCTGGATATTCCGGCGGCGTTCGAGCGGGCAACGATCTACGGGGATCGCGACGACGACCGACGGTTCATCCTGTTTGCACGCGGTGTGCTCGCGCTCATGCAGCAGTTGCGCGAAGTCGAGGGGTGGCAACCGGATGTTGTGCATGTGAACGATTGGCACGGCGCGCTGGTGCTCAACTACATCAAAACGTTCTACGCCTACACCTTTGGTCATATCGCGACGGTGTTCACCATTCATAACCTTGCGTATCAGGGCCAGTTCAGCGCTGCAACGCTGGGAATCGCGGGGCTGACTGAGGGCGGGCTGGTCGAGAATGCAATGGGCAGCAGGGTTGCCGGATCGTTCAACTTCATGGCGCGTGGCATTCTATACGCCGACATGGTGAGCACCGTTTCCCCCACGTACGCGCAGGAGATCATGACGGCCGAGTATGGCGAACGGCTGGATGGATTGCTGCGTATGCGGCGCGAACGCGTCATGGGCATTCTGAACGGTATCGACATCGGCAATTACGATCCGGCAACCGATCCGCACATCGCGGCCCATTATGACGCGGACGATACAAGTGGCAAAGCCATCTGCAAGAGTGCGCTCCAGCAGGAATGCGGTCTCGAAATCGCAGGCGACAAGCCACTGCTGGGTATCGTCTCCCGCCTCGCCGACCAGAAGGGTCTCGATATGATGGGCGCGCTCGTGCCCTGGCTCATGGACGAGACCAATGCACAACTCGTTGTACTTGGTGCGGGGAGTACCTCACTGCAGGAGCTCTTTCGCGATCACGCGCGCACCAATCCCGATCGTGTCGCGGTGCGCATCGGATTTGACGTTCCGCTCGCACAGCGCATCTATGCCGGAAGCGATGCGTTTCTGATGCCCTCGCGTTTTGAGCCGTGCGGGCTGGGCCAGATGATTGCGCTGCGCTACGGCAGCGTGCCGATCGTACGCGCGACCGGCGGTCTTAATGACACCGTGCGCGAGGGTTTTGAGGGAAACGGTTTCCGTTTTCATCCGTACGACGGCCGCCACTTTGTCGATGCGATTCTGCGCGCCCTGGCTGTTTATCAGGACACCGCAAGCTGGGCGACGCTACGGGAACGCGGCATGCGCGAGGAAAATTCGTGGGCTGTTTCTGCAGATCGGTATGTCGAACTGTACAAGTGGGCGTTGCGCATGATCGGACGGTAGCCAGGCAGATGCAGATTGTGCCACTCGCCGTACTGAGACTGGGTACGCGCCACATTTCCCGAGTGTAGAGTGTGCGCTACTTCTGATGCATCCACTCCACAATGTGCCTAACCACCGCGAGCAAAGTCCAGCGCATTGATTGCGGTACAAAATTTTCAAGTGTAACAAGGACAACAGTTTAAAGGTTCTTTTCCAACTCTACCACTGCGCCGCCGCGAGTGGCACACAAGGTGCTGATATAGTAATGCGCTTGTTTTGTTGTTCTATGTATCAACCATCTTTTTCACGGGGTCACCCATGCTTCGCCGCTTCATTGCAACAGCCTTGCTCGCCGCCGCACTCACCCCTGCTATCGCCAGCGCCCAGCTATTCGACAACGGTGCGCCGAACAACATTGGTGGTAACGAGATGACGCAGTGGATCCAAGCGGAGGATTTCGCGCTGGGTACCGCCTCGACTATTACAAGCATCCGGTTCTGGGGGTTTGGGCTTTCGGCCAACGCCTATCAGGGCAGCATTGTATGGCGGGTGTACAGCAACAACGCCGGCATCCCGGGAAGCGTGCTGTTCACCGGGACCAGCTCTAACGCACCGGTGGACCAGGGTCCGATTACGTTTGGGAGCAATCCACAGTTGCAGTTTGATATGGCGACCAACTTTAACCTCGGCGCTGGGACGTACTGGCTCGGTCTCCATAACGGCGCGCTGACGACCACGGGCAGAACGGATTTTTACTGGCAAAGCAGGGCAAACAATGCCACGCTCAGGGGCCGCGAAGACAATGCTCCGTACGGCGACAACCTGTGGGCTGACAACGGGGGCGAACACGCTTTCCAGCTGTACGGCACCAATAC
>JAYUWD010000120.1:0-2093 GCA_043753735.1 Gemmatimonadaceae bacterium | reverse complement strand
TCTACACGATCAGCGATGTCGAGGATCTTGATTTTGCGAGGGCGGATTCGCTGACCCGCGGACAGGCGTACATGAAGACGTTCGCCGTAAAGCATCCCGGCGTGCAGCTGCGCGATGCGCTGCCGATGGTATTGCTGCTTCGCGCAAAAAAGAGTGCGACAGAACTCGCCCTCATCAAGCATGCTGCCGAACTCAGTTCAGAAGGACATCGCGCGGCAATGTTGACACCGAATCCGTCGCACGAGTACGAGCTGCGCGCGTCGCTGGAGTACACGTTCACACGCATGGGTGCGGAGCGCGTCGCATACGGCTCGATTGTGGGTGCGGGAATCAACGGCACGCAGCTGCACTACATGAAGGACACTGACCCGGTGAAGCCTGGCGATGTCGTCGTGATGGACGCGGCTGGCGAGTACCACGGATACGCGGCCGACATCACGCGCACGATTCCAGTGAGCGGCACCTTCACCGCCGAACAGAAGCAGTTGTATCAGCTGGTGCGCGACGCGCAGGACGTGGCCGAGCGCAATTCGAAGGCTGGAATGAAAGCGAGCGTGGCACAGGACTCGTCCGTCATTGTACGCGCCAAGGGGCTTGCCGCACTTGGTCTCGTCGAGAGCGTCGACGCGTCATTCGATCCTCCCTGGCAGGTGAACTGCTCCTCGCAACCGACGGCGTGCAAGCAGTCGAACCTCTGGATGATCCACGGCATCTCGCACGGGCTTGGCCTCGCCGTGCATGATCCCGTGCAGGCATCGTTTGGCGACGGCACGTATCAGATCGGCGATGCCTTCACGATCGAGCCGGGCATCTACGTCAGTACCCGCGCACTCGACGCACTGCCGGATACACCCAAAAATCGTGCCTTTATCGCCAAGGTTCGGGCAACGGTGCTCAAGTATCAGAACATCGGCATACGTATTGAAGACGACTACATCATCACCGAGAAGGGACTCGAGCGCATCAGCAACGCGCCACGGGAGATCGCCGAGATTGAAGCGTTGATGAAGCAGCGGCGGAGTGTGACGCCGTAGCGCCGCTGGCAATTCGATGACGCGCTACACTCTCCAATGAGCGGCTTGTTGCGCGCGACGATTCGACGGATTGGATTCGCGGCAGTTACTGTTGATTTCCGCGTCGGCGAATACAGCACTCAGCAAA
Source organism: Gemmatimonadaceae bacterium (assembly GCA_043753735.1). Taxonomy (GTDB): domain Bacteria; phylum Gemmatimonadota; class Gemmatimonadetes; order Gemmatimonadales; family Gemmatimonadaceae; genus Gemmatimonas. The sequence continues at coordinate 932 of JAYUWD010000120.1, read as the reverse complement.
AACACCGTCACGCCAGTGGCATTCTGTCGTAGACATTGACAAACCTTTTTGGGAATGTGATCCTAGCAGCAAGCGGGGTGTTTCACCGCGTGCGGCCGGTGGTGCCGCGCCAGATTCTTTTTTTGTAGAGGCAGTCTTCATGTATAGTCTACGTCGCATTTTTCTCGCCTGCGCTGTCGGCGCAGCGGCATCGCTCGCCATCGCCCCTCAAGCGCGGGCACAATCACTGTCCGGATTTCTGACGGTCGACAACGTGTTTACTGCGTATCTGAGTACGAGTGCAACCACCCTCGGCACTCAGATCGCCAGTGGTAACAACTGGCAGCAAATGTATTCGTTCAGCAATGTTGCACTCACACCCGGCCAAAACTATTGGTTGCAGGTCATGGGCACGGACCTCGGCGCGCCTTCGTCATTCGTCGGCTCGTTCTCGTTGGCTGGTGGCGGCTTCAAATTTTCGAACGGCCAGCAGACGTTGACCACCAATGTGACTAACTGGCTGGTCAGTGCGACGGGATTCGGTGTCGGCAACAGCGCTCCGTCCAGCTGGGGAACGAACGGCGTGGGCCCGTGGGGCACGTTTGCGAACATCCCGTCGAGCGCCGACGTCATCTGGTCGGCCGACAGATGTGGACAATGCACGCGTTACTTCCAAACCGAAATCTCTGCAACGGCAGTGGTTCCAGAGCCGTCCACCTACGCGCTGATGACCGCTGGCCTGCTCGCGGTTGGCATGGTCAGTCGCCGCCGCCGCAACGCGGCCTGAGCTTTCGCCACGGTCGCACAATGCACGGGGCCGGGAGACAGCGAATGTCTTCCGGCCCTTTGTGCTTGTCATGGCGCACTTGCGAAATGACCTAGGGACCCGTGTGCCACACGCACCTGAAGTGTGTCAAGTCCGACACGAATGATTTGTCGGTGCGAAGCTTGGC
>JAYUWD010000119.1:0-2093 GCA_043753735.1 Gemmatimonadaceae bacterium | reverse complement strand
TGACGGTGGGCGAGAATCTCTGCCTTGGCCAGCTGCCGCGGTCGATGTTCTTCGTAAACTGGAATGCGCTCAACGCGCGCGCCACTGCGCTCTTGCGTAAAGTCGGTGCCTCGATCGAGCCTCGTCGGCCGATGATGTCGCTGAGTGTGGCCGAGCAGCAGCTGGTGCAGATCGCCGCCGCGGTTGGCGAAGGGGCCAAGGTCATCATCTTCGACGAGCCCACGAGCAGTCTGGGCGAGCGCGAGTCCCATGCGCTGTATGCGTTGATCGATACGCTCAAGGCGCGCGGCGTGACGATGCTGTTCGTCTCGCACCGGATGCCCGAAATCTTCCGGCTGTGCGATGCTATCACCGTATTGCGCGACGGGCAGCATGTGGCCACGCAGCCGGCCGCAGTGCTGACGGAGAGCGCGCTCGTGCAGCAGATGATCGGCCGCGAGCTGGCCGAGCAGCAGCCGGTGCATGCGCAGCGTGCGCGCGGGCCCGAGCGATTACGGGTGCGCAATTTATCGAGCACCAGCGGTCGCTTCACCGATGTGTCGTTTGCCGTGCACGAGGGCGAAGTGGTAGGGCTCGCAGGGCTGGTCGGTGCTGGAAGGTCGGAGGTCGCGCAAGCGATTTTTGGTCTCGATGACGGCGTTACCGGCGAGATCGCGATCCGTGGTCGCGTCGTCCCAATCCGGTCGCCACGTGATGCGATGCGCGAGGGGGTTGGCTTGGTGCCGGAGGATCGCAAGAAGCAGGGACTCGTGCTGGGGATGTGCAATCGCGAAAACGCGACGCTCCCGACCCTCGAGCGGTTCGCGCGGGCGGGGCTGGTGAACGATACGGCAGAGGTGACCGCGGTGAGCCACAGCTTCGGTCGTGTGCAGCTCAGCGCATCGCGCGACGCGATCACGTCATCGTTGTCGGGCGGCAATCAGCAAAAAGTCGTGCTCTCCAAGTGGCTCACGGCCGAGAGCGACATCCTAATCCTGGACGAACCGACGCGTGGCGTGGATGTCGGCGCGAAGTCGGAGCTGCATGGTTGGATCGACGAGCGCGCAGCGCAGGGAGCGGCGGTGCTGCTGATTTCGAGCGAACTGCCGGAGCTGCTTGGACTGTCCACGCGCATTCTCGTACTGCGCGACGGGCGATTGTGTGGCGAGCTGAGTCGCGCCGAGGCCACGCAGGACAGCTTGCTGCGGATGATGGCAGGGCTGGTGTGAGGCTTTGGCGCGATGCCGCATCAGCTACGGCGTGGCCGGACATATAACCGGCCGAATGCGCTTGCCGTGAAACACGTCCGCTTCGATGCGATGCGTCTTGAAGACGCGACCGATCAACTCGGCGAGTCTGGGATCGTACGCCATGAACTCCTCCGGTGTTTCCACCTTGGTGTTGCCGCTGAAGCACTCACCATAGTTGGAGAAGAACCACCACTGCACGCCCTCGGCCCAGTACTCGCCCGCGTTGGTCGTGGCGTAGTGCTTGGCACCGCGCATGGTGATGTACTTGCCTGCAGCCATCGCCGAGTCGAACGATGCGGAGATCTCCCGTCCCATTCCCGGATCGACATCGCGCACGGCACTGTGAATCGCATGCGCGAACTCGTGCACGAAGATGTGCTCGCCCCAATACCGTGTGTTGGGATAGCCGAGCAGGTTCTCTTCAGCGCCGGTGGTGGGGTTGCCACCCATGCCACGTGAACGATTGGCGTGAAAGTCGCGGTCCTGTTGTTCGACCGGCGAATTGAGCGAACGACCGCAGCATCGGAAGCTCGCATATTCGGGCCAGTCCATCGTCATCTCGGTTTCGGCAAACACGCCCGTTCGCCAGTTCCGTCGAATCATCGACGCCCGCAGATCGGGGCGTGTCGCCAGCATGCTGTTGATGATGTCGCGCATGATGAGCAGCGCGGCGTCGGGCGCCTTCGCCGACGAGAGGACGGGGATGCCCAAGGCATCGACATATTTTTTGTAGAACGTGGTGTCGATGTTGAAGGAGGCCGGCACCGGCTTGATGTAGAACGCTGCGTAGTCGTGCACCAGCTCGACCGGCTTGCCGGTCTCCGCACGCAAACGCGCCCGTTCAGCGCGGTCACCTTCGGCGCG
>JAYUWD010000118.1:0-2096 GCA_043753735.1 Gemmatimonadaceae bacterium | reverse complement strand
TTTCCCCGCCCCCCAGTCCCATGACCGTCACCAAACCCCGCAAGAAACCCGACGCCGCCGTGCTTACCGCGCCCGCGCCCGCTGCGCCCGATCCCGCTGCGTTGAATCGCGAGTTGCTCTACTCGATGCTGATGCAGCGTCGATTTGAGGAACGCACCGCCGAGATGTATGCGATCGGTCGCATCGGCGGCTTCTGTCATTTGTATATCGGACAGGAAGCCATTTCGACCGGCGTCATTCATCAGCTGCGCCCCGATGACTACATCATCACGACGTATCGCGATCATGGCCAGGCGCTCGCGCGTGGCATGACGCCGCGGGCGGTGATGAGTGAACTGTTTGGTCGACAGGATGGCTGCGCGCGTGGCAAGGGCGGTTCCATGCACATGTTCGACAAGCAGCTCGGATTTCTGGGCGGACATGGCATTGTGGGTGGACACATTCCGATTGCGGCTGGCGTCGGCTTCGCGATCAAGTATCGCGGTGGCGATCAGGTGATTGTCTGCTTCATGGGGGAGGCTGCGGTGAACAACGGCGCTTTTCACGAAGCGCTGAACATGGCCGCGCTTTGGAAGCTGCCATGTTTGTTCATCATCGAGAACAATCGCTACGGCATGGGCACTGCCGTCGAACGCGCCTCGGCCATTCACGACATCTACAAGCGCGGGGCTTCGTATGACATGCCGCGCGATGTGGTCGATGGGCAGGACGTGCATGCCGTACGTGCAGCGGCTGCAGTCGCGATCGAACGCGCGCGCAAGACCAGCACACCAACGCTGCTCGAAATCCGCACCTACCGCTTCATGGGTCACTCCATGTCCGATGCGGTGAGCGGCACGTATCGCACGAAGGAAGAACTGGAGCAGTATCTCAAGCGTGATCCCATCGCCTTGCATCGGCAACGCATGGAAGACGCCGGCGAGATCAGTGAAGCCGACGTTGCCGAGATGGACGTGGAGATCAAGAAGATCGTGCAGGAATCGATCGACTTTGCCGAACAGAGCCCAGAGCTCCCGCTCGAAGCGCTCATGGAAGACATCATGGTCGAAACCACGAGCTGAGAGCGCACTGAACATGGCCGTTATCACGTACCGCGACGCCCTCAACATGGCGCTCCGCGAAGAGATGCACCGCGACGATCGCGTCTTCCTGATGGGCGAAGAAGTCGCCGTGTATCAGGGCGCCTACAAAGTGTCAAAGGGGCTGCTGCAGGAATTCGGCGAGATGCGTGTTGTTGACACGCCCATCACCGAACTCGGTTTCGCCGGCGTGGGTGTTGGCGCCGCGATGGCCGGACTGCGTCCGATCATCGAGTTCATGACCTGGAACTTCGCGCTGCTCGCACTCGATCAGGTGGTGAACGCCGCCGCGAAGATGCTCTACATGTCGGGCGGACAGTTTCCGATGCCGATTGTGTTCCGTGGCCCGAATGGCGCAGCACTGCAGCTTGGTGCGCAGCACTCGCAGGCGTGGGAATCATGGCTGGCGCACATTCCCGGACTCAAGGTCGTTGCACCGGCCACGCCGTACGATGCGAAAGGCTTGCTTAAAGCCGCCATTCGCGACGACAATCCGGTGTGTTTTCTCGAAGGCGAAATGCTGTACAACACCAAGGGCGAAGTGCCCGACACCGACTACGTCATTCCACTCGGCAAGGCCGAAGTGAAACGGGCCGGCGATCAGGTGACGCTCGTCTCGCACGGCAAGATGGTGCTCGTTGCTTTGCAGGCCGCCGAGGCGATGGCCAAGGAAGGGATCAGCTGCGAAGTCGTCGACCTGCGCACGATCCGTCCGATGGACGTCGAAACGATTACGCAGTCGGTGAAGAAGACCACGCGTTGTGTGGTGGTCGAAGAAGGTTGGGAAGTGTGTGGTGTTGGTGCGCAGGTGGTCGACTATGTCCAACGATACTGCTTCGATTATCTCGATTCGCCGGTGCTACGCGTGCATCAGGCCGATGCACCGATGCCGTACACAAAGAGTCTCGAAAAGGCCGCCAAGCCCGATCTGCCGAAGACGATCGCGGCGATCAAGCAGGTCCTCTACCTCGACTGAGCCATGGCAACCAAAGTGATGATGGAGGCGCTCTCCCCGAC
>JAYUWD010000117.1:0-6545 GCA_043753735.1 Gemmatimonadaceae bacterium | reverse complement strand
GCTTGTTGTCGCGGAAGAACAACGTCTCGTTGGTGGTCATGGCGTCGCACACATGCTTGACCAGCGGCGCCGGTGGCGTCGCTCGTCGCATCGCCGCGATGAGCGCCGTCACATCGGCGTGGCCATAGGTGACCGCCACCGGTGGCAGACGGCTCTCCAGCAGATACTCCTTGCCGAGGCCCAGCGAGAGTCCGCTGTGTTTCTTGAGGAGTGCCCCAAGGAATCCGTATTCGTCGGGGGTGATCACGCGGCGATTGCTCCGGCAATTCCAGTACACCACGACAGGATGGTCGGACCGACTTCGGAAAGGGGTGCGATGACCTCCGCGAGCCCCGCATTGGCGACGGCACCTGGCATGCCCCAAACCACGCTTGTCGCCTCGTCCTGCACCACAATGCGGCCGCCATGATCTTTCAGCGTGCGGCACCCACGCATGCCATCCTCACCCATCCCCGTCAACATCGCCGTGATCGTGGAGGCACCATAGATCGCGGCAATTGAACGCAGCATCGGATCGGCCGACGGACGACAGTAATTCTCCGGCTCCGTCTGGGTGAGCCGAACGTACGGCACACCTTCGTTTGTCTGAACAATCATGTGAAAGCCGCCCGGTGCGATGTATGTAACATTGGCACGAATGACGTCGCCGTCTTTGGCTTCGATGCAGCTGCGACCTGTATCGCGCTCCAGCCGCTGCGCAAGCAACGCCGTAAAAACGGCCGGCATGTGCTGCGTGATCAGAATCGGAAGTGCAAATGAACGCGGCAGCGAGCCGAGTACTTCGGCAAGTGCATTCGGTCCCCCGGTACTCGCGGCAATCGCAACGATACGCGGCACTGCCACTACGGTACGCGACGCAAGTAGCTCGGTGCGCACCGGCATGGTCGCACGGGATACCGCGGGTCGCACATCGGTACGGCCGCGCGCCGCCCGTCCGACCGCGCGCACTTTGCTCGCGATCTCCACGCAGACCGCCGCCAATGTCGCTGACCCTGTCTTTGCCGCTGGTTTGGCGATGAAGTCGGCCGCACCCATCGACAACGCCTGCATCGTGACTTCGGCACCGCGTTGCGTAAGGCTGCTGGCCATGATGACTCGCGTGGCCGGATACTGCGACAGAATGAGCGGCAACGCCGTCAGTCCATCCATCACCGGCATTTCGATGTCCAGCAACACGACGTCGATCTTGCTGTGCCTGAGCGCATCAAGCGCCACGCGGCCATTGGGTGCCGTGGTCACGACCGTCATGTCCGGCTGTTCGTCTACGATGCGTCCGAGCGCGCCGCGAATGACGGCACTGTCATCCACGATCAGCACGCGGATCGCATCTGGAGCCTTGGTCACGCGACTCCACAGGCTTCGAGTTTCGAACTGATGATCGTCGCGTCGAACGGCTTCATGATGTACTCAGTGGCTCCAAGCGTGATGGCGGTCTGAATTTTGTCGAACGAGGTGTGTGTTGTGCACATGATGATCGGCGGTGCAAGAATGCCTCGCTTGGATACGGCCCCAAGAAACTCGAGGCCGTCCATGTTTGGCATGTCGATGTCGCAGAGCACGGCATCGAAGCGGGCACCTCCGGAAAGCGTATCCAGCGCCTTCAGTCCATCCTCCGCTTCCGTCACCTCGTACGCCAACTGCTCGAGAATGCGACGAATCGCCTTGCGAATAACGCCGGAATCATCGATCACCAGAATGCGTTTCATAACTGGCTTTAGGCCTTGCGCAGCTTCTCGAGGAATTCGCGCACCGCGTTGTTGAGACGCTCCGACTCGATGGAGAGTCCGCCGGCCGCAGATTTGATGTTTTCCGCCGTACGCCCGCCCTCGGACGCCACCTGTGTCACCATCGAGATACTGGAGCTGACTTCGACCGTGCCGCGGGCCGCTTCGCCCACGTTGCGCGAAATTTCGCTGGTCGCCGCGTTCTGCTCTTCGACGGCCCCGGCGATCGTGGTCGAGATCTCGTTGATCTTGTTGATGACGTTGGTGATATCGCGAATGGCTTGCACAGCGGACGTCGTTTCCGACTGCACACCGGCGATCTTGCTGCCGATTTCTTCGGTTGCACGTGCGGTTTGCCGAGCGAGCTCCTTCACTTCGTTGGCCACGACGGCGAAACCCTTCCCCGCTTCGCCGGCCCGCGCCGCTTCGATCGTCGCGTTGAGCGCGAGCAAGTTGGTCTGCTGCGCAATCGACGTAATGACCTTCACGACTTGGCCGATTTCCTGACTTGATATGCCCAGCTTGGCCATCGTCTCCGAGGTCTCGTTCGCCTGCCGAACGGCCACTTGCGAGATGCACGACGCTTCCTGCACGCGACTGGCAATCTCACGAATGCTCGCCGTCAGCTGTTCAGCAGAACTGGCCACGGTCTGCACGTTGCGCGTGGCCTGCTCCGATGCAGCCGCGACGGCCTGCGCCTGCCGGGTGGTCTGTTCCGACGATGCCGCCATGCCTTGTGCGCTGGCCTCGAGCTCGGTCGATGACGCACTCACGACGCTGGCGATCGCAGCTACCGTCGACTCGAAGTCATCGGCCATGCGAACGCTTTCGGTGATGACTGACCAGTTCATCATGGGCCCCACGTACGTTCCATCTTGATCGTAGATCGCGACCGCCGTCAAATCGAGCGTTTCCGGTCCGACACGAATCTTCGTGTTGTGCGGCAAAGTCTTGTCGGTGGCGAGCATCGAGCGCTGATGCGCGGGATCCTTGTGAAAGATGTCGATCTTCGAACCCATCACCTGATTCGCTTTTACCGGAAGGTGCTGCTCGATCTGCGTCAACGTGGCAAGCGACGCCGGATTCACATATACGATGTTGAAGTCGAGGTCGCAAAGCATGAGGTTGACCTTCGCCGATTCCACCATCGGCTTGAACAATGCCATCTCGCGTCGCATCTGAACCATCGCGGTGGCGTCGGTCGCATACTTGACCACCTTTACCAGCCGGCCCTCACGATCGTGAATCGGATTGTACGTCGCCTGGATGTAGCACACCTTGCCACCGTTGCCGACGCGCTTGAATTCACCTGAATGGAACTCACCACGGTTCAACTTGGCCCAGAACTCCTTGTACTCCGTACTCACGCGGTACGCGTCGTCAACAAACAGACTGTGCTTCTTGCCCTGCACTTCCTCGAGCGTGTAGCCAAGCAGTCCGAGAAAGTTGTCGTTCGCATCGAGGATGGTGCCGTCGAGACTGAACGAGATGACCGCGTTGGATTTGCCGATCGCAGACACCTGCGCTGCGTAGTCGGCCATCAGCATGCTTTGACGCGTGATATCGGAGGCGAATTTCACGATCTTGGTCGGTCGCCCATCACGATCGCAAATCGGGTTGTACGAGGCCTGAATCCAGACTTCACGTCCGCCTTTCCCGATGCGCTTGTACTCACCTGCATCAAACTCACCGCGATTCAACTTGGCCCAGAAGTTCCGATATTCGACGCTGTTTCGCATCGCCTCGTCGACAAACATGGAATGCTGCTTGCCCTGAATCTCCGGCAGCGTGTAGCCCAATACGTGCACAAAGTTGTCATTCGCCGTCAGGACGGTGCCATCGAGATCGAATTCGATGACCGCCATGGACGTACTGATGGCGGTGACGATCGACTGTAGTTCCGAGGTGTTGCGTCCGAGCTCATCGGCGACGTCGCGACCTGCGGATTCGCGACGACGAGACGGAGTGGGTGCAGAGGGTGTGGCCTTCTCGATGCGTGACTTGGCGACGGGTGCTTTGACCGGACGGGACGGCTTGGACGCTGCAGACTTGGTAGACATGATGGGAGTGTTCTCGAGAAGCTCGTTCGTTCCTGCGACTGCATACGATGGCTCACACAGGCGTCATCGCCAGGTTCCAGCCACGCGCTGATTCAACTCGTCACGTGCTCGAGTCGAATCACTTCATTCACACTCATCACCAGCAACAGGTCATGCTCGCGTCGCACAATGCCGACGCTCGCCGCGCGCCAGCGCGCATCCAACGTTGTCGGCGCTGACTCGACCGACCGATCGGAAACGGACACGACATCGCCTACTTCATCGACCATGAAGGCGAACAGCTCTCCCTCGTGGCGAACCACAACGTTCATCACCTCCGCGTCAGTTTCCCGCGGTTCAAGCCGCAGCGTTGACCGCAGATCGAGTGCCGTCACGATCTGTCCGCGCAAGTTGAGAAAGCCGACGATGGCCGGTGGGGCCATCGGCACGCGCGCGATGCGCTGCGCCGTCAGCACTTCCTGTACGGTCATCACGGGAATGCCGAGCCATTGATCTGCCAGGCGGAAAGTCACGTACTCCGCATGTGCACCCATCACTGTCTCGGGAGCAACCCATGCAGCACCGGTCGCACGTGCCCTAGCGGTGCTCATGTGTGCGTCATCTCCCCAGCGACCGCACCCGTCGAGGGCGCATGGTCTGCAATGTCCTCGCTCCTGTGTGCATGTCGCAGGAAGTAGTCTGTATCGAGTACCTCGGTGGCACGCTCGGCGATCACGCAGACACCCAGTACTCCTGGTCGACTCGTACGCCGTTGCAACACCACCCGGTCTTCGACAATGTCCCGAATTTCGTCGACGGCGAGGCCCATGATGCGGTTGCGGTCGCTGAAGACGATCACCGGCCGCGGATCCTTGGCCGTGAGATCGAGTGCCGGATTGGCCCGTACGATTGGCATCAACGCTCCGCGATACTGCACCAGGAATTGACCGTCGATCTCTTCCAGCGAGGACAGCGCGAACTCTTCGAGACGCGCGACGAGCGCGAGTGGCACCGCTTGCAACGCCGGGTAACCGGCATCGAAGAGGAGAATGCTTTCCGTTTCATTCGCCGCTGACGCGAGCCGTGCCCGCTCCACTGCTCCAGCGGCGCTGGCTGCTTCATCGCGCGACTCGTTCGTCGCAACGCCAGCAATCGTCGAAATCCCCGTCGTGTCGAGAATCATGATCACCCGACCGTCACCCGTAATCGTGCAACCAGCATATGCCGGCAAATGCTTGATCAACCGACCGACCGGCTTGACGACAATTTCCTGTGTATCAAACACATCTTCCACGACGAGGCCGAAGCGCACATCGCCCACCTGACAGACCACAATGTTTGCTGTACGCGATGGGTCGCTGGCACCGAGTCCAAGCAATTCGCGCAACGAAACCATCGGCAGAAGCGTATCACGCAGACGGAAGAACTTTGCACCGTGCACGACTTCAACGAGTGCGCGCTGTTCGTCCGTGATGCACACCAGTTCGACGATTCCGATCTGCGGCACGGCGAACGTTTCGCCCGCTGTCCCGACCAGCAGGGCAGAGATGATCGCGAGCGTCAGCGGAATCTTCACGCGGATGGTCGTGCCGCGTCCGAATTGCGACTGCAGTTCGACGGTACCACCGATCGCTTCGATATTGCTGCGTACGACATCCATCCCCACACCACGTCCAGAGACGTTGGTGATCGCTTCTGCGGTCGAGAAGCCCGGCTCGAAGATGAATCGAAGGACCTGCGCATCGGGAATCGTTTCGGCGAGATCGGCGCGCACCAGTCCACGTTCAACGGCTTTGCGACGGACCTTGGCGGCATCGATGCCCGCGCCGTCGTCACTGATCTCGAGCACGACGTGCCCACCCTCGTGTCGCGCAGTCAGACGAACAGTTCCATTCTCGGGCTTGCCGGCCGCCACGCGCACAGCAGGCGACTCGAGGCCGTGATCGGCGGAGTTGCGCACCATATGCGTCAACGGATCCTGTATGGCCTGCAGAATCTGGCGATCGAGCTCCGTTTCTGCGCCGTGCATGACGAGCGTGATATGCTTGCCGCTCGAATGCGAGAGATCGCGCACCAGGCGTGGCAGCTTGGTCCACGCATTGCCGATCGGTTGCATGCGCGTACGCATCACCGCATCCAGCAAGTCCGTGGTCACGCGATCGAGATGTTGTACCGGCTTGGAAAAAGGCGACGCTTCGTGCGCACCCGCCAACTGCAGCAGTTGGTTGCGACCGAGTGCGAGTTCGCCAACAAGATTCATCAGCGTGTCGAGGAGTCCGACGCCGACACGCAGTGAACTGTCCGCCACTGCCGATCGCGCTTCGGGATGCTCGGGATGATCTCCGTGCTCCGCGCCCGCCGCCGCCGCAACGGGTGCGGAAGGCTCCGCTTGGCACGCCGACGCATGCACCTCCATCTGCTTCGTCTCCTGCGCAGACCCGGGGAGCCACCGCTCCAGCCGCGCGATCAATGCACGATCGTCACCTTCGGGCTCGGCTTCTGTCTGCTCGAGCTGGTGCAGCACGTGCTTGATACAGTCGACAGCAGCGAGTACGTCGCCGATCAGTTCTGCATTCGCCTTGAGCTCACCGGCGCGCAGCCGCTCCAACACATTCTCAGCGGCGTGCGCCACGCCCTCGAGGCGAGAAAGGCCAAGAAAGCCGCAGGTACCCTTGATCGTATGGATCGTGCGGAACACGCTGTTGAGGCGGGCATGGTCGTCGGGATGAAGTTCTAGATCGACGATATCGTTGTCGAGAATGGCGAGGTTGTCCGCGCTCTC
>JAYUWD010000116.1:0-2107 GCA_043753735.1 Gemmatimonadaceae bacterium | reverse complement strand
GGGGCGCGCCGAGCATAGGCGAACGCACCACAATGGATCGCGTGCGTGTCATCGCACCGTTCGATGGCACGCCCATTCGCTTTCGCGACGCCACCGTTACACCAAGACAGCAGCACGGGGTGTTCAGTTTTGTGGTGCAGCGTCCCGGTGAGCGCGATACAGCACTGATTGTGGATGCCGTGATCGGCGGCGGGCACATGGCCGGTGGCGGCACGCAGGGCTTCGTGACCGCACACCGTGACGGCACACTGCGCTTTCTACCGTTTGATTGGAGCCGACAAAACCGCACATGGTTCTGCAATACCGGCACGCGCGCCGAAAAAGGGTGGTTGCCGATCACTGCGTCCATGCGGTTGGCTGATTGTGGTGACTGGCCGCCCACGCGCGTACTCGGCGACGAGCCGCGATTTAGCAACTGTCAGTCATGTCATGGCAGTCAGGTTGACGTGGCGTTCGACTCGACGGCAAAGCGTTGGGTCACGAACACGAATGGGTTCGCCATCAATTGCGAATCGTGTCATGGACCAGCGGCGCGTCACGTGCAACTGATGCGCGCTGGTGGACCGCCGTCGACCGACATCGGACTCATAGCGTTGGCCACGCTCAACAAAGAGCAATCTGTCGCATCGTGCATGTCCTGTCACGCGCTGAAGGATCGACTCGTGTCGGGGTGGCGACCCGGCGCAGAGCTGTCGCACTTTTATGCGGTGCGGTTGTCGCAAGTGGGTGATCGGCCACTCACGCCAGACGGTCGCACGCGCACCTTTGCGTACCAGGAAGGCCATTTGGCGAGTGACTGTTATCGGAACGGCGGCATGACCTGTACGTCATGTCACGACCCACATTCGCAACACTATCGCACGGTAAACGGGCTCCCGATTCCCGGCCGCACCGACGACCGGCAGTGTACGAGCTGTCACGCCAGCAAAGCGGCCGACATTCCGGCGCATACGAAGCATCGCGCGAACTCATTGGGTAGCAAATGCACGTCGTGCCACATGACGTACCAGCAGCAGCGTGAGCTTGGCGAATCGATTCGCTATGCGCGATCCGATCATTCCATTTCGATACCGCGCCCGACGCTGGATTCCGCGCTCAGTATCACGAGCGCGTGTCGCAGCTGTCACGCGGCAACGAGTGACGCACAGCATAGTGCGCAAGTATCCCGTTGGTGGGGTGACATCAAGCCGCACGAGGTAGCTGTGGCTGGCATTTTGGCGGCGCATGCACTCGCCGACATCGATTCCGCGACGCCGTTGCTTTTGCAACCCGATTCGCGGAACGCCACGGCGCAGGTGGCCGGACTCTCGCGATGGTTGGAGCGTTTCGCGTTACCCAACATGCGCATTGTGCCGCATTCGCTCGATCAACGGCTCCGCGCGTTGTCCATGTCGGCAGACCCGGACGTGCAAGCGCTTGCGTTGGCTGTGCTGCACTATGTTCGCGGAGACGATCCCGAGACACGACGCTTTCTCCAGCAACAGCTCGCGCGCGTTCGCAACACGAACAGCGCAGTCGGCGACGCCGATCGTGATGCGCTGCGACGACGCTGGGCCATGGTGCTTGGTGGCATTGGCGATCTGGCGCGCGGCGCAAACGACGCAACACACGCGGTCACCGCCTACCGTAAAGCGCTGGCGGTCACTCCCGGAGAGCCTGTTTTGTTGGTGAACTTAGGGCTCGCGCTGGCCCAATCGGGAGAGTGGTCGGCGGCGGTGCACGCCTACCAGCAGTCACTGCGCGTTAACACACAGCAGCCCCTCGCGCAGGTCAATCTTGGGATCGCGCTCGAGCGCTTGGGGGACCGTGTTGATGCGACAGGGGCGTTTGAGCGCGCCATCGCACTCGATCCAACGTCGCCGTTGGGATACCTGAATCTTGGCACCGGCGCGTTGCGCGAGGGGAAGGCGGCGGAGGCGATTCCCTTTTTTGAGCAGGCGTTAGCGCGCGATCCGGGTTTAGCCGTCGGGCATTTTCAGCTGGCGCTGGCGTTGCTCAAGGACGGCCGGTTGGTGCAGGCCGCCGCCGCAGTCCGTCGGTCGCTGGCGCTCGACACAAATAACGCGGAAGCGGTGAAGCTGGCGGAAGCGCTTCGTGAAGCATTGCA
>JAYUWD010000115.1:0-19968 GCA_043753735.1 Gemmatimonadaceae bacterium | reverse complement strand
GCGCCGCGAGTCTCGATCTCGTGCGGCAGCGATTGGGGCCGAGTAGCGCAACGGCGCGCGATCGCTCGCAACTGTTGTTCGAGCTGCTCGAAATTGCGTTGCAGGAAGGCAACGTGCCGATGATCCGACTCACGGAAGACTTCGCGTCTCATCCGGCGTGGAAGGGGGGTATTGAAAAAACGCTCGACGAACTGCTGACAGAAATCGGGATGCTGTCGGACGGTTTGCGACTCGTGCGCGAGCGGCTCGAGAGCGACGAACGCCGGAGTGAACAGCTGGCTCCGCTGGTGGGTGAATTGCGCGGCGTTGCGCGCCGACTCGAGAATGCGGGAGATGCGCTCGCGCGCGCGCTGCGCACACCGGCTGCCGGTGAGCCTGTGGTGCGCTGGATGGAATTCACGGGCAAGCAGGGGACTGAGCGCAACATTGCGTTGCACTGTGTGCCACTCGATCTCGCGCCCGTACTGCGCGACGATCTTTTTGCGCGCGTCGATACGGCAATCGTCACCAGCGCGACACTTGCGACCGACGGTGGCTTCGGATTTCTCGAAAAACGCCTGGGTATCGACGAGATCAAGAAGCCGACTACGACGGCAATCTTTCCGTCGCCCTTCGACTATCCGCACCAGGCGATGTTGGTCATCCCATCAGACCTGCCCGCGCCAAACGAGGACGCGCGTGGACACTTCGCCGCTGTCACCCGTCAACTACGCGATCTGATGGCGGCGAGTGACGGTGGTCTTTTTGCCCTCTTCACCAGTCATCGCGATGTGAAAGAGATGGCGCAGCTTCTGCGCGCTTCTGGCCACGATGCGCGCTATCCGCTGCTCGTGCACGGCGAGGAAAGTCGTGACATCCTGCTGCAACGTTTTCGCGACGCGGGACGCGCTGTGTTGCTGGGCACCGCGACCTTCTGGGAAGGTGTGGACGTTCCAGGAGATGCACTCCGCGGATTGCTCATCGCCAAGCTACCCTTCCGCGTTCCTACCGAGCCAATGGTGGCCGCTCAGTGCGAAGCGATCGAAGCGCGGGGGGGCAATTCATTCAGCGAATTCATGCTGCCGCATGCCTCGCTGCGTCTGAAACAGGGGTTCGGGCGACTCATTCGCACCGCGACCGACCGTGGTGTCGTTGTGCTCAGCGATCCGCGCGTGCTGACCAAACGGTACGGGCGCGAATTACTGAAAGGATTGCCACCGGCAAAACGAATTACGGGAGCATGGGGTGATTTGCGTGTGCAGGTGTCCGAGTTCTACAAGCGAAAACCAGACAGTTCGCAGCTGTGAGTTAGAGTTTCGGGTCGCAAGTAGTAGTTTTCAGTTACTCGACACCGGTCACTCGAACTCACCGCTCGAAACTGGCGGTTCCAATTCCAACCCCTGCCATGCCCGCTCCCTCAAAAATCGTCTGCATCGGCCGCAACTACCGTGAGCACGCCCGGGAGATGGGTAACGATGTCCCCAAGGAGCCGCTCTTTTTCCTGAAAGCCCCATCGTCGATCATCGCGGCCGGCGACAACATCGAACTCCCTGCCGGCTCATCACACGTCGAGTTCGAAGGTGAGATTGCCGTCATCCTTGGCACACGCCTCCGCAAGGCGACGGAAGCGCAGGCGCGTGCTGCTGTCACGCATGTGGTCGCGCTGAACGATGTCACGGCTCGTGACTGGCAGAAGGGCGATGATCAATGGACACGGGCCAAGGGGCACGACACGTTCTGTCCCATCGGAACACCCGTCGCCGCACCTGCCGATCTTGACGCCATTACCCTCGTCACTCGGGTGAACGGTGTCGAATGCCAGCGCGCCACAGGCGCCGACATGGTCTTCGCGATTCCAATGGTGTTGGCCTACATTTCCCAGTACATGACGCTCGAACCGGGTGATATCATCGCAACGGGGACCCCGGCTGGTACCAAAGCGCTTCACCCTGGTGATGTTGTCGAAGTCGAACTCGTTGGATTGAGTTCAGTTTCGAACCCCGTCGTTGCGGGGCTCTGATCGCATCATGCGCAGTGGCGTAAACACTCGCTCCTGCGTCAGCATCAGTACCCGCACTCGTATTCGCTGGCACACCATCGGATTGCCCGGGTAGCAGCAACCTCATGGCCGAGTCGTTCCCACCGTCGTCATCATCGCAGGAGCCGCCGCTCGAAAAGATTCGCGCAAGCGGGTCTACTTCCGCGCGTCGGTCGCGAGCGGGCGTCAGTGAGCGCGCACGTACTGGTGGGCAGGGCAAACGTGAGCCACGATCGACCAAGTCGCTGCTCATATCGCTCGGTGCCCATGTCGTCGTCGGCGTTGCGTTGCTTCAGCTGCTCACCTTCGGGCACGGCCTCTCGGGCTTTCTGGGTCTCAACAAAAAGACCGCCGATCTCGAAGAGCGGCTGACTTTTGTCTCGCCAGCCAAGCCCAAGCCGGCGCCAACTCCCAAGGTCACGCCAAAGCCCAAGGTGACCGAGTCGCCGGACGCAACGCGCCTCCGCGCGCCGACTACTGGTCCGGTAGTTGGCGTTCCGGCCGCATCGCCGATAGAACCCAAAGCCAGCCCCGACACGGGCAGCGGCTCGGCGGGTGAAAAGGGTGTCGGTGCGCTCGATCCCAGCCTGACTGGCGTCAAGCCAGGCTACACCGACGTCCGCGTCTGGCGTGGTTCGGGCGGTGGTGGGGCCGGCGTGTCGCCCGGCCGCAACGGCGCCGAGAAGCTTGACAGTGTGATGCGGTGGGCGATCACCTCAGTCGCAGACTCGCTCGACTCGCTGGCTCGGGCGCAGGGGCGCTACGGCAAGAAACCTGGCGACTGGACCAGGACGACTGCCGACGGGCAGAAGTGGGGATGGGACGGCATGGGCATCCGACTCGGCAAGGTCCTCATTCCCAATGCGTTGCTCGGGCTTCTACCGCTTAACGCGCAACGGGGAATGTCGGGCAACTTCACCGAGATCAGCCGCGACAAACGCCTCGCACTTGCCCGCGAGGACATCATGCGCAATTCAGAGCGCGCTCTCGGCGAGCAGGAATTTCGCAAGCTCGCGACCGAACTGCGGGATCGTCGCGAGCGAGAACGACGAGACCGACTCCGGGCGCCCGACGCGTCAATGGTACCCGCAAAGCCGGGCACTCCGGAAAAGCAGTAAGCGTCTACCCTTCGACCATCGGATCCTGCGAAAGGTATTGCAGAGCCGCATCGATCCGACTGAGTGACCGATCTCGGCCGAGGTAGAGCAGGACATCGAAGATGCCAGGGCTGACTGTGAGACCAGTGAGCGCCACGCGAAGGGGCTGGAAAATCTTGCCGCCGGAGATGCCCAACTCTTCGGCGAGTTTTCGTAACGCGTCTTCCATCACCTGCGGCTCCCAGGTGGAGAGCGACGCAAGACGAGCACGCGTTGCCACCAACACATCCGACGTCGCCGTGACATCCCGCCACTGCTTCGTGACGGCTTCCGAATCGTACTCGACACCGTCGCGGAAAAAGTGCGTCGCCAGTGAAACGATTTCGTCGGTGGTGCGGGCGCGTACGCGGAGCAGGTCCAGCAGACCCAGGTACCACTCCTTCCGCGCATGCAACTCTGTGGCGGTCGCATAACCCGCGCGTTCAAACGCCGGCGTTATGTAGGGCTCCAACTCCTCGAGCGTCATCATCGCGAGATGCTGCCCGTTCATCCACTCCAGCTTCTTCGTGTCGAACACCGCCGCTTTTTTTTGAAGGCCGCCAGCGTCGAAACGCTCGATCAGTTGCGCGACCGTCATCACTTCCGTATCGTCGCCAGTCGACCATCCGAGCAGCGCGAGGAAGTTGAGCATCGCGCCCGGCAACAGCCCCTGATATTGATAGTCGCCAACAGCCGTGGCGCCGTGGCGCTTTGACAGCTTCTTGCCGTCGGCGCCCAGGATCATCGGCACATGGGCGAATTGTGGTACGGTGGCGCCGAGTGCGCGATAAAGCAGAATTTGCTTTGGCGTGTTCGAGATGTGGTCGTCGCCACGCATGACAAGCGTGATCCCCATGTCGATGTCATCGGAAACGACGGCCATGTTGTAGACCGGCGTCTCGTCCGAGCGCAGCACCACAAAGTCTTCAATGTCCTTGTTGGGAAACGCGATGCGCTCGTGTACGAGATCCAGCCACTCAGTCGTTCCCTCAGGCACCTTGAACCGAATGACGAACGGTTCGCCGCGCGCGAGCTTCTCCGCCTCTTTCTCCGGCGTGAGGTCTGCCATGCGACGGTCGAAACGGAAGGTCAATCCCCGCGAATCGGCGTCGGCGCGGAGGCGCTCGAGCTCCGCGAGAGGTGTGAAATCGCGGTACGCGTCTCCACTGGCGAGCAGTCGCTTTGCGTCGGCCTGATGACGCTGGATGTTCGAGCCTTGATAAACAACGGTCTCATCCCACATGAGTCCGAGCCATTCAAGTCCTTCGAAGATCGCGCGGGTGCTGTCGTCGGTGCTGCGGGCGCGGTCGGTGTCCTCGATGCGCAGCAGGAAATCACCGTCGTACTTCCGCGCGTAGAGCCAGTTGAAGAGGGCGGTGCGGGCGCCGCCCACGTGCAGAAAACCCGTGGGGGATGGAGCGAAGCGCACACGGGGGCGCTTGGACGTAGACGACATATGACGAAACCGGACCAGAAGGTCAGGGGGAACTGTTGAAGCTGGAAACAGACGATTAGGTGCTGTAAACGACAACGCGGGCCCGCTGACAAGAGCAGCGGACCCGCGGAGCGGAGGAAGCGGGATTCGAACCCGCGATAGAGGTTGACCCCCTATGCCGGTTTAGCAAACCGGTGCCTTCAGCCTCTCGGCCATCCCTCCTCTGACTCGTCCACAGGATCATGGCTCGGACAGACCAGCAATCTGGCCGAGTGCTAGGGCTGGGTCAACCAGTAATACGCACTCTCCGGTGGTTGCCAAAAAGCTCGGCTGTGGTGAGCGCTTGCACCGCGGATTTTGCGCATGGTCTTGTGTGACGTTCACGGCACCTGCCCTGTGGACGCACGGCGACCGTTGGCAACATGCCGCTGCCACGTCGATCCACTCCCTCGGCAGGACGGAATCACGAAGATGCACTCCCGCGTGTTGAACAGCTGCAAGTTGGCCGTCCTGCTGAGCGTCGTTGCAGTCTCGCAGGCGAGCGCGCAAACCACGACCATGGACTTCTCTGGTCTGGGTTTAAACCTCTACGATGCCATTCCCGCGAACTACGGAAGCCACGGCAACCTCTCCGTGACAAACCGGACCCGAAACGCGTTCGGCAATGGAACCGTCAATGCGTGCGGCAGCACGGCGCAAGTTCGCTACTGGTCGACAGGGTACAGCGACCTCATCGACAACGTCTTCCCGTGCTACAATGGCGGAGTTGGCGAGTTTTTCTTCGCCCCGTTGAACGGCCTGTCCGTCACGCTCAACTACCTGGACCTCGGCAGCTATGGGGCCGGTGCCAACGGAGTCGGGCCGTCGCGACAGTACGACGTTCGCGTTTACGACACCAGCTGGAATTCAGTTTTTGCCGCGACAGGTGCCGTTACGTCGACGCAGCGTATCAACTTCGCTACGACAAGCGCCACTGGTCTATACCTGCAATGGGGGACGGACTGGGATGTTGGCGTAGACAACGTCCCGTCTACGGTTCGCGGGACATCGACGGTGCCGGAGCCGGCCACGCTCGCGTTCATGGTGCCGGGATTGCTGGCCGCCGCGGCGTTCGCCCGGCGTCGCACTCAGCGCGCGTAGGCAACGTTCGCAGCGTTCTGCGTCAGGCAGGAAACGCCCGGCCAAAAATGGTCGGGCGTTTCCTGGTTTTATAACGCGCGCGTCTTACTTTTTGCCGGCTGCCAGTGACGAATCCCGACGCGCCTTGAATTCCGTGCCCGGCTTCCACGTGGGCCATGTGTCGGTTTGTGTCACCCGATAGCCGACTTCAAATAGTGCGCGTGTGTTCTCCACCGCGCCGCTCAAATCCCAATCCGGCTTCACTTCGTCGCTCGGCTTGTGGTAGTCCTTGTTGGTGTACTCGTCGCGCTTTGTGCGACCATATATTGAGTCCTTGCCGATGAATTCGGTGCCCGCGTCGAGGTAGAGTGCGGGCACGCCCTTCTTCGCGAACTCGAAGTGATCTGAACGGAAGTAGAAGCCCTTCTCCGGTTCCGGGTCGGGTGCGAGCGTCTGACCGTTGTGCTTGACGACATCAGCCAGCACGTCTTCGAGCGTCGAGTTGCCGTAGCCGACGACGACGATGTCCTTCGTGCGTCCCCACTGATTGAAGCCGTCCATGTTGATGTTCGCGAGTGTCTTTCCAAGTGGCACGAGCGGATTCTCGGCGTAGAACTTGGCGCCCAGGAGCCCTTGTTCTTCGCCGGTGAGGGCGATGAACATCACCGACCGAGCGGGACGCGTCGCCAGCTTGCTGTACGCTTTCGCAAGTTCGAGTAGCGTCGCGCACCCCGAGGCATTGTCGAGCGCGCCGTTGAAGATCTGATCGCCCTTGATCGTGGTGTCGCGGCCCAAATGATCCCAGTGCGCCGTGTAGATGACGTACTCGCTCCTTTTGCTCGCATCGCTCCCCTCGAGGGTTGCGACGACGTTGTGCGACTTCACCGTGCGCGTATCATTGCGCAGATGAAATTTCGCGGTCGCGCCGAGTGCAACCGGCTTGAAGCTCTTGGTGCGGGCCGCGGCCTTGAGCGTGGCGAAATCCTTTCCAGCAGCCTTGAACAGCTCCTCGGCCTTGGGCTGTGAAATCCACGACTCGATCTGCGTGCGTGCAGCATCGTCGGTCGCTCGCGCGATATCGAAGTTTTCGCGCGACCAGCTGCCACTCACGACTTCGAACGGATAGCCCGCCGGTCCCGTCTCATGAATGATGATTGCACCAGCCGCGCCCTTGGCCGATGCGATTTCGTATTTGTACGTCCAGCGGCCGTAGTACGTCATTGCGTTGCCCTTGAACATCGTCGCATCGAGCTTGGTCGCGTCTTTCGCATCGGCGACGGCCGGATCGTTAATGAGCATGACAATGACTTTTCCCTTCACGTCAACGCCTTTGTAGTCGTCCCATCCGTACTCGGGGGCAACGACGCCGTAACCAACAAACACCATCTCGGCGTTCACGTCGATCACCGGCTTGTCGTGACGCGACACGGCCACGTAATCGGTCGGGAACGACATCGGAATCACGCGACTGCCTACGTTGAACGAGGCTTCGGGGTGCGCGGTGAAGCCGAGTAGTGTGACCTCCTGCGTGTAGCTGCCGTCGGGATTTGCTGACGTAAGCCCCAGTTTCTTGAACTGATCGACGAGATAGCGGACCGCCTTGTCTTCGCCCGGCGTGGCTGGAGCGCGTCCTTCGAGCGAGTCGTCGGAGAGCGCTTTGGTGTGGCGGAGGAGATCGTCGGCGTTGATCGATGCGAGAGCGGGGGCAATGGCGGCGGAGTCGGCGTCGGTCGTTGCTGTAGCGCCCGGGGCGCCGGGGTCCTTGTCGCCAGCGCAGGCGGCCGCAGCGAGGAGGAGCAGCGCCCCGATCCCGCGGCAATTGGCACGACCACGGAGCATTTCGGAGTCGATGAGCGGCGCACGGTTCGATCGATGCATCTGGTCTCGGATGGAGGCTGAGTGGAGCGTCTATCTCTGTAACGTAAATCTTGCGGACACCAATCGTCGAAACGACCGGCGGTATGCGGTAAAGCAACGAAAAGGCCGGGCTTGCTTGCCTGATGGTGTTCTCGGCGCAAAAATGGTATTGGTACATGCAGATTGACTTTTCATACTTTGCTGGAGGACGAATGATTCAAACGTTTGGCCGTGCGCTGATCGCAGTAAGTATGGTCGCTGGCTCACTGGGGGCGCAGATCATCACCGTCCCGTACAATACGCTCTACACTGTGCCGACGAACGTCACGTCTTATCTGTACACCGGGCTCGATGGGTCAGGGACAACAATGAGCATCCTCGCAACCAATGGCGGCATATTTACGAATCTTGTCGGCACCCCGGGGCCCAATTCATTCCCTGGGTTGTGGTTTGGAGGCAACAGCGCGTCTGGCACCTATCGCTTTACGTTCAATAAGCCAGTGACTTTTTTCGAGATGTACGTCACGGCGCAATCCACCCTTGGACAGGTCAGCGAGATCTTCAACGGCTACACGGTGAATGGCGGGACGCCTACCTTTGCGTTCACCAATGTGAGCGGCACAGCTTGGGACGGTAGTAACCTGACATCGACACAAAACGACGGCCGTTCTATCCTCGGGATCTCGGTTGGTGCGGGCGAGTCGTTCACGTCAATCACTTTCAATCACGTGCAGGTTGGAGGTGCCGCCGGGTCGGTCATAGAACGGATCCGCTACGAAGCGAAGTCCAACAATGTTGTGCCCGAGCCATCCACGTACGCGCTCATGGCGACGGGTCTGCTCGTGCTCGGCTTTGCCTCTTCTCGTCGCAAGGCTCGCCAAACCGCCTGATTGTCCAGCTGGTCGAACATGGAATGAAAAAGCAAAAGGGCTCTGCCACGTTGGCGGAGCCCTTGTCTTTGCGTTGGTGAGTAGCCTCGGCTGAACATTGTCGCAGCTGGCCCCTCGTATGCACGGCGTAGGTGAGATTCGAACTCACGGAACCCTTTCAGGTTCGGCGGTTTTCAAGACCGCTGCCTTAAACCACTCGGCCACCACGCCCCGTTGCTGCAAATACACCGCCGACGGTCGATCAGTCTGATCGGACGACGATCTGGATTGCCCTTTCCGGCGCAGCAGGGAGCTTACAAATACGCATCCGTTGAAGCAACCATTTGCGTCGATTGTCCGCCCCCGCACAAGGAGTGTGTGCATGACCGCATCGCCAGAACGCCGGCGTCCCCGCCCGTCTGAACGGTTCGCCGCGGACGAGCACCAGCTGGACCTCAGCGCGGCCCTCGAATCGCTTCGCGCCGAGCCGAGTGCGGGAGCAAACGGGCATCGGCAAGTGGCCCTGATGCACGAGGGGCCGGTGCGTCTCGTTCTCTTCGCCTTTGACGCCGACGGACGCATGCCGCAGCACGCCGCACCGGGGTGGGTGACGATTCATGTGCTGCGCGGATCGCTGACGGTGCACACGGTCGATACGATCCATGTGCTACCGGGCGGTACGCTATTGTCGCTCGCACCGGGCGTCCGCCATGATGTCGAGGCAACCGAAGAGACCGACATGCTGCTCGGCATCTATCCGGATTCACTGCGTTCGGCGCCGGAGTCTGAGGGCTGAACCCGAATCGGATCACACGTCCAACCAGAGATGACTCCCAACGTGCGCACCAGCTCCAGTTTTCAAATCAGCTTCCGCTCTTCGGTGTTTCGAGCGGCTCGCGACCTGTTCGGCCAATTGCATGGTCACTTCGCAATTGGTGCACTCGCACTCGTTCTCGCGGCCGGACCGTCGACGGCCAGCGCCCAGTCGGGGCCGAAACTCACACCGCAACCAACGGGCACGACGGCATCGCTGTTCGGTGTCTTCCCCGTGTCCGACAAGGTCGTGTGGGCGAGTGGGAGCAAAGGCGTGGTGCTACGCACACTCGACGGCGGCACGACGTGGGAACGGAAGACGATGCCTGGTGGTGACTCGTTGCAGTTTCGCGATATTCACGCACGCGGTGCTGATTCGGCGTGGGCACTTTCGATCGGCAATGGAGCGGCATCACGCATTTATTTCACCGACAATGGTGGAGTGTCGTGGCGCGAACAATTCCGCAATGCAGACAGCGCCGCGTTCTACGATTGCATCACGATGCTCGATGCCAAAGTCGGAATCGTGTTCGGCGATGCGGCGCACGGGCAGACGCAGATTCTGCGCACGTCGAATGGAGGCGCGACGTGGGCACTCCTCCCCTCATCGCAGGTGCCGACGCCACTGGATGGTGAAGGTGCCTACGCGGCCAGCGGACGCTGTGTGGTCAGCAGTGGCAATAAACACGTGTTCATCGCCACTGGTGGGCCGGGCTCGCGCTTGTTCACCAGTGATGATGCGGGGCAACACTGGACGGTGCGCGCCACCCCATTCGTGCACACGAAATCGGCCGGCACGAGCGGTCTCGATTTTCGCGATACAAAAAATGGCATCGGTGTTGCCGGTGACATGACCAATCTCAAAGGTGATACGTCCAGCGCCGCAGTTGCGGTCACCACCAACGGTGGAAAGACGTGGACGCTACGTACGCGTCCCCCGTTGCCAGGCTCGCTCACAGGCGCTGCGTGGATCACCGGGGCGGGAAAAGAGACTGCAATCGCGCTCGGCTTCGGTGGTGCGTTTTCCACGGCCGATGGGGGTCGCAGTTGGACGGTGCTGAGCGACAAAGGTCACACGGGGATCGGCAGCTTCGGCCGGACCGCATGGCTCGGTGGCACAGGCGGCACGATTCTCCGAGTGGACTACGAGTAACTGCAGAACGCGCTCAGCGGCGCGGCAGAAACATTCGACGTTGCGCGCCACTCCGGCTCATCAAGTTGCCGGTTCCGCAGCGAATCTCGCGCTCGTGATCACGGAAGCTCGCCGACGAGGATACATGCATGCGCTTCAATGTTCTGAACAGAAAGGTCCATTATTGGGCGGCCGCGTTCATCGCACTGCCGATTCTGGTCATCATCGGCAGTGGGCTTCTGCTGCAGGTCAAGAAGCAGCTCACGTGGGTACAGCCCACGGAGGAGAGGGGCACGGGAACCGCACCTGTCATCGACTTCGACGTCATTCTCGCGTCGGTTCGCGCACTACCCGAGCATGGTGTCTCGGGTTGGAAAGATATCAATCGGCTCGACGTGCGCCCGAGCAAGGGGGTCGTCAAGGTCTGGTTGCGGAACGGCTTCGAAGTGCAGGTGGATCTCGGCACCGGCAAGGTGCTACAAAGCAAGTTCCGACGCTCCGATGTCATCGAGTCATTGCACGACGGTTCGTGGTTTGGTGGCGACTACACAAAGCTCGGGCTCTTCCTGCCAAGCGCTATTGCACTCTTGGTGATGTGGTTGACAGGGCTCTGGATGTTCTGGCTCCCTTTCTCTGTCAAGCGCCGTCGCAGGCATCTCGCAGCGCACCCGCCGGTGCGAAGTGCCGAGCCGACGGTTAGCTGATGAGCGTACGCGCAGGCTACGGTTTTTTCTTGGACTCCGCACCCGGCGCCGCACCACCCGGCGGACCCGGTGGTATCAGCAGCTGCTGCGCCGCAGTGTCGCCCCCCAAGTTGGCCGGCGACTGCTGACGGTCGAACCCGAACACCTTTTCGCGCTTCATTGCTTTCGCCACCGCGCGCGCGCTCTGGAAAACCGTTTCGGATTCCTTCATGCGGCCAGATTGCGCGAGCGCTTCGGCGAGTGTGATCCCGCTGATGACATATAGGTCGGGGATGCCCACCGATGCGTCATCCACCCAGCCATCGCGCTTGGCGAGCGACTTGTTTGCGGTGAAGACGTCGTTCCACAACGCCTGACTGCGCTTCACGTCGACCAGTCCTTCGCCTTGTATCATGACCGTGTCGCGACCAGGGGCGAGCTGATGATCGGCAAGCTTCTTGGCCATCCCCTGCGTGATGATGTAGCGCTCGAGACCAAGCTCGTACGGATAACCGCCGGCAGTGCGACTGAAGTAGATCGGACGCGTCGGGAATGCGTCGCGGATCATGAAATACACCAGCTGGTCGGCTCGCATGAGCTGTTCAAGACGCGGCGTTGCAGTGATGCCACCACTTTGGAACGCCATGTTCTTGGGGATCGCGACGGCCAACGGAATTGCATCCGCCTCGTCAAAGTTCATCTTTATCGGTGGGCCGACAGGCTTGGTCCACTGCTTGTCGCGGTAGATGGCCGGACCCTTGGCGGCATCGTACTCGTAGACGGGACGACGAATCAGCTGACGTGTGTACCAGTCGGTGTTGAGCAGCGAGGTATTCGCAACGATGACATCTTTCCGGATGTGTTCAACTTCCTGCGCGTACCAGAGCGGGAACGTGTCGTTGTCTCCAACGGTGATGAGAATGCCGTATGGTTCGACGGAGTTGAGCAGGTCGCGCGCAAAGTCCGTGGTGTCAGTCTGGTTGGCGCGTGACGCCTGCGTCCAGTTGCCAAACAGTGGTACGAACGCGATTGCCAACAGCGGTGACGCCAACAGAAAGCTGCGCTGCCGCGGCTCGCTGACGACATCACGCCCGAGCTTCACATCGTCGGTGCCAAAGAGACTGGCTACCGTCTCCCACAGGTACATGAGCCCGAGAGCGGCCCACACGCTCAGCGCCGAAAAGCTCCAGAGATAGAAGTAATCTCGATCGCGCACTTCGCGCGCGACGGATTCGCCAAGCTCAGGATCCTGCGAATGCCCGTACTTGAAATTCAGGTAGAAGATCAAGCCCAACGTCATCGTGGCGACGAGTGGCCCGAAGAACCAGAAACTTCGTCGGTCCTTCTTGAAGTGCATCCATCCTCCGATGCCACAGAGGATGAAAAAGAAGACGGCAAGACCATTCTGCAGTCCCGGGCGCTCGTTGTACGCGTCACGCAACCATTGCCACTTCCAGTACAGCCACCACATCCCCATCTGCGCCGTCAGTGGTGCCTGACGTTCGCCCAATTCGGGCTTACCGTACTGGCCGCGATTGAAGTTGTACATGAAACGGTCGTACGTGAGCGCGGTGAAGGTGCAGCTTGCCTTGAGCTCCGTCACGCACCCGGTCGGCTCACCCTCATTGATCGCGGGAAAGTGTGCAGCGCGGATGGGCTGCGTTGCAAACGGCGTGATGCCGAGCGCCAACGCAAAGGCACAGGCCAGCCACAACTTCCATTTCAGCAGCGTCTTTGGGCTACGCACAATCACTGCAAAGCCAACCGCCGGCGCGGCGAGCATCCCCGCCATGTGGTTCGCGTAGCCCAGCCCCAGCAAGTACGCGACGAGCACCAACAGCCGATCGGCGCCCCGCTCTTCCGGATCATCGCACCAACGCACGGTCAACCAGCAGATGACGGCCACGCCGAGCAGTGAAACAGTGTAGACCTTTTCATTGACGACCGACTGGTTCCACACCGTGAATGCCGTCGCGCCAATGAGCACGGCGAGCGAGCCGCCGACGATGCGTTGCCAACGGCGCGGCATCCAGCCGACAAGCACGCGTTCAGTAACCAGAAACCAGAATCCGGCGGACACCGCGCTCGAAACGGCCGCGAGGACGTTGATGCGCATCGCTACGGTTGGTGCGATCGGCAGGATCGAGAAGACGCGCCCGATGAGGACAAAAAAAGGATTGCCCGGAGGGTGCGGAATGCCGAGCACGTAGGCTGCAGCGATGTACTCGCTCGTGTCCCACATGGACGTCGTCGGCGCAAGCGTGACGATGTACAGGATGAAGACGACCAGCCCCGCGATCGCGGCGGCAAGGTACGACGGTCGGTAATCGAGTTCAGTCGTGCCGGGTTTGTAGCCGACGGACGACCCAACGGCGGCAGTCGCGGGAGCGGTGGCTGCGACGGTCATGAGGCGGACAGAAGGGTTATGCAACTTCGGGCCGGGAAGCGGCCCAAGTCTGTGCAACTACCAAAGTTGGCGGAGCGGCTGCAGCTAGACAACTCGGCGGACCGCATTTTGGACACATCCAGCGGCAAGGATTTGGCGAGCTCAATGCCGAAAGAGGCGCTCACCGGTAAAGATCATCGCGATCCCGTGCTCATCGGCCGCCGCGATCACTTCCGCGTCGCGCACGGAGCCGCCCGGCTGAACGATCGCAGTGACGCCGGCGGCGGCAGCGTGATCGATGCCGTCGCGGAACGGGAAAAAAGCGTCAGAACCCAGTGAGGCGCCGGCCGTCGCGTGACCGGCCGTCTGCGCCTTGTGCGCGGCCAGGAACGACGCGTCGACTCGGGACATCTGCCCCGCCCCGATGCCGATCGTGGCGCCGTCCCGCACGAGGACGATCGCGTTGGACTTCACACTGGCCACGGACTTCCATGCAAACGTCAGGTCGCGCTGCTCTTCACGCGTGGGCTGGCGCTTGGTCACCGTCTCCCACTTGACCGGGTTGCCTGCTTGGGGCGCGCGATCCTGCACCAGCAGGCCGCCGCGCACGCGCTTGAAGTCCATGCCACCGATCGGCCAGCGCGCGATCCCCGCCAGCACACGCAGATTCTTTTTCCGACCGAGAATTTCGACCGCACCGTCGGCAAAGGACGGCGCCACAATGCACTCGACAAAAAGACTCGAAATCACTTCAGCGGCGGCTGCGTCAACCGGCACCGAAAACGCGATCACCGAACCGAAGGCGGAAACGGGATCACAAGCCAGCGCCTTGCGGTATGCGTCGAGGGCGTCGGAGCCTGTGGCGACACCACAGGGCGTCGTGTGCTTGATGATCGCGCACGCGGGCTGATCGCCAAATGGTTCGATCGCGAGCATCGACCCTTCGAGGTCGAGGATGTTGTTGAATGAAAGCTCCTTGCCGCCCAATTGTTTGAGCGCGCCGAGTCCGGCCCCCGCCTTTTCGACATAAAAGGCGGCGCGTTGCTGCGGATTTTCGCCGTAGCGCAACGTCTGCTGCTTTTCGAACGCGAGGGGAAAGCGATCGGGGAACGGCTCGCCGCGCTGCGCTGAAAACCACTGTGCAATGGCCGCGTCGTAGCCGCTGGTGTGTGCGTACACCTTTTCTGCGAGCAACCGACGGAGCGCCTGATCGTCGCCACCGGATGCAATCACGTTGAGCACCGGCGTGTAGTCGGACGGATCGACGAGTACCCACACCGACGGAAAATTCTTGGCCGCCGATCGCAGCATCGACGGACCACCGATATCGATGTTCTCGATGACTTCTTCGGGGTGCACACCGGGCTTTGCTGCCGTCTCGCGAAACGGATAAAGATTCACGACAACGAGATCGATTGGCGCGATGTTGTGATCGGCGATGGCTTGCATGTGCTCGGGTAGATCGCGACGCGCCAGCAGCCCGCCATGTACCACGGGATGCAACGTCTTCACTCGTCCATCAAGCATTTCCGGGAAGCCGGTGATGTCGCTGATGTCGAGCACTGTGAGTCCGCTCTCTCGCAACGTGCGCGCCGTGCCGCCGGTGGACACCAGTTCAAATCCGAGCTGTGCGAGGCGAGTGGCAAACGGAACGAGTCCGCTTTTATCGGAAACGGAAAGTAGGGCGCGTGGCATTGCGGTGAGGTAGCGAAGAAGTGATGCTTTTCAGCGTGGGAACAGCCGGGCGACGTCGGAGGCGATCGTGGAGGGATCAGACAATGCGGGCGCAACGGGCAGCGGATCGGATGCGAGCGCGAACCGCAATTCGTGCGCATCGGGAGTTACGGGCACATTGAGCGTGCTATGTGCGCGGCCATCCTCGCCAAGTACAATGATGCCGGCGGCCACGGCCGCCACGCAGAGCGGATAGAGTCGATGTTCGATGCGCAGTACACGCGCGGCAAGCGACGGACCGGTATCACCTGGCAACACCGGCACGGGCCACTGCGCGATGATGGCGCCGCGGTCGAACTCTTCGTCCACAAAGTGCACCGTCACGCCACTGAGCGTGGCCCCCGAGGCAACGACGGCCGCGTGTACCCGCTCGCCATACATCCCCGCGCCGCCAAACGCCGGTAACAGCGCCGGATGCACATTCAGCATCCGACCATGAAATGCGCGGACAACAGCGAGCGGTACGAGTTTCAGATATCCGGCGAGGACCAACATGTCGGCACGCGCGTCGTCGAGCGCGCTAAGGAGTGCATCGCAATCCGCCGGATCATCGACGACGGCCGCGTTGATGCCAGCATTTCGCGCGCGCCCAAGCGCACCGGCATCCGCGCGATTGGAACCAACCCAGACGATTTCGCCCGTTGTTCCTGCGCCAGCGAAGTGGTCGATCAGCCCCTGCAGGTTGGAGCCACCGCCAGAGGCGAGCACGGCGATACGCGATGCAGGTGTGCGCGATGCAGGCATGCGCTATTTGCTCATCGACGCGATGCTTCCGGCGCCGTCGGCCTAACTATTTCTACCCGCACGATGGCCGCCAGCGCCAATTCGACCGCTTCGCCGATCGATTGTGCGATACGAATGCGGGGCGAAACATGTTGACGGGCGTGCTCGATATCAGTCTCCTCCGTTTCAACGCCCGGCACGAGCACACCAAAGCCGCCGGTCTGTTGCGCGGGTTCGACATCACGCCAACGATCACCGACGTACGCGGAGCGCGCGAGATCGATGCCGAACGCTGCGTTGGCCTGGTTGTACATGCCGAGGAGTGGTTTGCGACAGTCACACGGTCCACTGATGGCGGGCCAATGCGGGCAGTGATAGGTCGCGTCCACGCGCGCCCCTTTTTTTTGTAGCAGGGCGTCGGTTTGTGCACGCACGGCTTCGTATTGCGCCGGCGTGATCAGCCCTCGTGCAATTCCTGATTGATTGGTCACCATGATGGTGAGGACACCCGCGGCATTCGCCCGAGCGACTGCAGCAGCTGCACCGCGCAGCAAGCGGACCAGCGAGGGATCGGCCAGATAGTGCGCATCAGCGATCAGCGTCCCGTCGCGATCAAGAAAGAGGGCAGGGCGCACGCCGACTACGGCTGCCCAGGTGGACGACGCGGTGGTGTGGCTGGCGGCGTTGCCGGTGGCGTGCCGGGTGGCGCTGTCGTTGAATCGCGTTTCTCGGCTTTGGGCGTACTCAGGGTACGCGCTGTTGATCGCGTCGTACCGGACAGACTCCGCATGGCGACCGCCTGCACGCGGAAGTTCGACCCAGGGGCCAGCGGCTCCGCCAGCGTGATATACAGATCGGTGTACACCTGCGGACGACGCATTTTCGGGAGCGGGGTGGTGTCTTTAGGAGGCAGTGGCCGGTTCCCGCGCAATGCGGCAAGTCGGCGGACCTCACGTTCAAGGCGTTCCACCGCCGTGAGGCTGTCGAGGCGCCGTTTACGAGACACAGAGTCGGCGCGCGCCTTCGCTGCCGCACTCGTGTCGACCTTCTCTTTGCGCGCTGCCGAATCTGTTTTCGCTGCGCGCGCCAGAGAGTCGAAGAGCGCGCGCATCGGTGCCGTCTGGATTTTTAGAATTCCGACCACCGTCGAATCTGTCTTTTTGATCGTCACCTTTGTCAGGTCGATCAGCTGATCCGGGGCGTACGGCTTGTCGAAGGTGAGTTTTATGACTCGGTTGCTGTCGAGCACCGTCATGTCAGCGATCCGGAGGCCGATGGTATCATGCTGAAAGATGTACAGCTCGGCGGTCGCGTTCGACGTGATGGTGACGCCGAGCGTGTCCCAGGCTTCTGAGGGATCGAGCTCGCGATTGCTGTTGCGATCAGCGATGGCGCGCACGGTATACTTGCCCGGCGGCACGTACCGCAGGTCGTAACGCCCGGCTGTATCCGCCAGCACTTGATAGGTGGTGCTGTCGGCCGCAATGGCTTCTACCAACGCTTTGTTTGCGCCACGTCCGGCCGGCCAGTCGAACACGACGCCCGTGATGTGGGTTTGTGGAATTGGGCCACCGGTGCTGAACACCACGCGAATCGTGCTATCGATCTGATTCTGCCGAAGATCGGTGATTCCCGGACTCACGGTGATTGAATACACGGTATTGGGCTTCCATCCTTTCTTCGGATGGATCGCGATCCGCGACCGCAACCAATCCACAACCGGTTTGCCGGCCTTCGGACTGATGAAAACCAGTGTGCTCAGATCCTGCGAGCCGCGCGGTGTTTCGCTGATGACTTCATCGAACTGAATGACGACGTTTTTGGGCTTCACGTCCATTGTGCCATCGGCCGGCGAAATTTTGAGGACCGTGGGTGGATCGCGATCCTCAGGGCCGCCTTCCGGAGCGGTCACGTTGGCACACGCCGCGACGATCGACGCGATCACCGCGCCGACGAGCACGAAAATTCCCGCCGTGAACCTCGCCTTCGATGACTTCATTGGTAAGCGCGCTCCCTCATGCGCTGAACGACCGAAGCTTGGCCGCCAGCTGGTCACGCTTTGCTTTCCATTCGACAAGTTTGGCGCGCTCCGCGTCGACAATCGCAGCTGGGGCCTTCGCCGTGAATTTCTCGTTCGACAGGCGACCGTCGAGTGCAACGATCTGCTTCTCAAGATTCTCCAACTCCGCGGATACGCGCGCCGCTTCTTTTTCCAAATCAATCATCCCGGCGAGCGGCACTACGACCTCGAGCCCCACCGCAACGACCACGTGTGCAGCGGCACCAGCAGGCGCTGCGTTCGCCATCGTCACGCGCGCGCGAGAAAGTGAACCGATCGTCGCGAGCTGAGGTGCCAGCGACGCAGCCATCTCGCCTTCGGCGACCAGCGTGGCTTCAACCCATGCACCGGGCTGCACTCCGTTTTCGTTGCGAACGGTGCGTATCGCTTGTACCACCGTGCGCGCGGTATCGAAGGCATCACCCACCGACGTGCGTGCCTCACGGCGCCGCGGCCATGCGGCCTGCGCGATGAACGCATGGCGCGGTGTGGTCGGCAACTGCTGCCACAGCTCTTCGGTGATGAAGGGAACGATCGGCTGCAACAGACGCAGCGCACCGTCAAAGGCGTGCGCCAACACCGCTCTCGCCACTTCGCGATCGGCGCCTTCGTGCATCAGGCGCGGTTTGACCGATTCGAGATACCAGTCGGCCAACTCGTTCCACACGAATCGACGCGCGGCTTCGGCGTACTCCGACAAACGGAGTCCGCGTCCCCGTTCGGCGTCCGTCCACGACTCACCATTGGCTGGACGCGCGGGTCCGAGTGCGGCATCGCAATCGGCAATCGCCTGATCCAACCGATTGAGAATCCACGCATCGGCGGCAGTCAACGAACTCGGTGCGAGCGATTCCACCGATTGCACGCTATCGGTACCGACGCGCGAAAGCAAAAAGCGTCCGATGTTCCAGAGCTTTGTGCAGAAATTGCGCCCCGGCGAGAACGACTTATCGAGGTCGTTCGGGTCGAGCATGACGTCGACGCCAAGTCCGAGTCCGGCGACCATGGTCCACCGCAACGAGTCGGCGCCATAGAGTCGCACCACGTCGAGCGGATCGATGCCGTTGCCGAGTGACTTGGACATCTTGCGATGCTGCATGTCACGCACGGTGCCGTGGAGATACACGGTGTGGAACGGCGGCTTATCCATGAACCAGCAGCCGGACATCACCATCCGCGACACCCAGAAGAACAGGATTTCGGGAGCGGTGACGAGTACGTCGCCTGGATAGAACGCCTTGAGGTCCGCGCTATCCATGTTGGGCCAACCCAGCGTGGACATCGGCCAGAGCCACGACGAGAACCACGTATCGAGTACGTCGTCATCTTGGCGCACCGCGCCGCCGCACTTGGGACAGGCGGTGATGTCAGTGCGTGACACAATTGGGGCATAGTCGGGCGCGTTCGCGCAGGCATCGCAGTACCACACCGGGATGCGATGCCCCCACCAGATCTGCCGCGAGATATTCCAGTCGCGAATGCCCTCGAGCCAGTTGACGTACACGGCTTCCCATCGATCCGGGAGAATGCGCAGCTGCCCGCTGCGCAACACCGCCAATGCCCGAGCGGCGAGTGGTTGCATGCTCACAAACCACTGGTCCGACAGACGTGGTTCGACAACCGTATCACAGCGGTAGCAGTGACGCACGCTGTGCTGATGCGGCTCGATCTTCACCAGCGCGCCGGCGGCTTCGAGCAGCTGCACGATGCGCGTACGTGCTTCGAAACGGTCGAGGCCTTTGAGTTCGTCGGGGACGCGACCTGCGGCCAGCTCCACTTCACGCAGCACGCCGTCGGCATCGATGATGACCGGCATGGCAAGCGAATGTCGCTTGCCGACTTCGAAGTCGTTTGCGTCATGTGCGGGAGTGATTTTCACCGCCCCCGAGCCGAATGCGGGATCGGTGTATGCGTCGGCGATAACGGGAATACGCACCCCGTTCAATGGCAAGATGAGCTCCTGTCCAATGAACTCCGCGAAGCGCGCATCATCGGGGTTCACGGC
>JAYUWD010000114.1:0-2117 GCA_043753735.1 Gemmatimonadaceae bacterium | reverse complement strand
GATCCATTGACGCCGATGTCAGCGACTCGGCCTACAAGGCATACACGTCCACAGTCGAACAGCTTACGCGACGACCACTCGCCGATATCGCGGCTGGCGTCGACAAGCTCGTCGTCAAGCGATTGCCAGCGAATACCTCCGCAATCATGAGCGTCGCTCAAGTGCAGCAAGCCCTCAAGAACCTTGGTTTCTTCCCGGGCACCAGTATCGACGGCATCTGTGGCTACCGGACGCAGTCGGCGATCCGCCTTTTTCAGGAGTACGTGCGGTCGGTGGAAAAGCTCGCAAGCACGCCCGATGGACAGTTCGGACCCAAATCGCAGGCGCATCTGCAACGATGGCTGGACAACAAGTTGCAAACTGTTTGGGCACCCATCATCGAGGCGTGGAAGAACGGTGCGACTGGCACCGGTGAATACGCCGATTGGATCGCGCTGCTGGAGAGCGTGAAGCAGCAAGCGCTGGCGTCACCGACGCGTGTGCAGAAAATGGTGAACGACTTCAGCGGAAAGAGTGACACGCGCAAGGTGGCACAGTGGGATTTTTCGACAGACGACAATATTCACCTCATCGGCATTCGTCGAAATGAGATGCAGGGGAAGTTCGACGACATCTTCATTCTGCTCCTCAAAGGCCTCGTCTTCAAATTCCAAGGCACCACTGAACCGGGTGCGTCGGACAACGCTGCAGGTCCGCCGTTTCTCGTACCGGGTCAGCACGAGTACCACTTTGGATGGCATCAAAGCAAATACCTCGCACTCCGTCCCCGCAGCGTTGGTGTGCTCATCGTGCGCGCCGGCAGCGACAAACACTTCGATGATGCCGATCTCGCAAAAGGCCTCGAACCGAATGGGACGATAAATATTCACTGGGGCGGCCGGGGCATGACGCGCGATGTGAATAGTTGGTCGGAAGGGTGCCAGACGATCAACGGCACGGTCTACATCAACGCTAACGATGCACTAGTCGATTGCTCCGCATTCACGGCATCGACACCAAGCGAAGCGATGACCGACGCGCACAAGACGCGTGGTGCCTACAACGTTCTGCTCGATCTGGTTTCGGCGTTGGGCAGCGATATCGGCGGCGGAACGGTCAAGTACACGTTGTTGACAGAAGCGGATTTGGCGTTGTCACCGGCGCTCGCAGATGGATTGACCGCTGCCCGCGCGCGAGTGGTGCAGATGGCGAGCGCATAGTCGGGAAGGCGCGCATTGCCCTGATAATTTGAAGGAATCGCACGGAGCGGCTCAGCGCTGTCGTGGCGCGAGACCCGTGTAGTGCCACGACAGCCAGAGTGTGTGATTGATCTCATTGGCGCGGCGTGTCGCGAGCGCATTGTAAAGGTTGAGATGGGCCAACTCTACGCGCTGTGTGCGCGAAACGGGAATGCCAACGCCGATCGTAGCGCGGTTCTGCGCAACGGTAAGCGCCTGCGCCGGCCCGCCGAGTGGCATGAGCAGCTCATCCCAGACAATGCCCGCAGGGGTCGGGTGTGATAAGTGAGTGTGCCAAGGTTCACCTGAGCGCGACTGAGATAGCGCAGCCGGTTTTGATAGGTCGTCGGCCCGAGTGCGCCAGCGGTTTCGCCAGACGACGAGAGTAGCGGACGGAGCCAGCGTTGCTCCAACCGGTAGCGATGACTGACCGTGGCCGAACCGGCGCGGTGGGTGAGCAGCAACTGCTGCCAGGTGCGCTGTTCGCGCATTGGCGTAGCCGACGGCAGCGATCCGTATGGCGCCGTGGCGATGTACCCGTATCCGGCGGAGATCCGGACGCCCGGCGCCAGCGTGTACTACAGCCCGGGGCGCAAAAGCAGCTGTTGTGGTTCGCTCCCCAGTTCCATGCGTCGCCACGAGCCGTCGAACCAGAGCGCCAGCTTTGGCGTGACCGGCTTGTCGATAGTCGCGCCCACCCATAACGCGTCCTGTTGTCGCGTGATCCAAGGTTGCGCCGTCAGGGCACATGGACATACGAGCGCAGACAGCAACACGCCAAGGGCCAACCGTCGGAGCATGGGGAGCATTTGATTGGGCGAACCAGCGCGAACCGCGTACCCCCGGTTCGCGCGAGCTGCGTTGAACAACGTCCGGCGAGGGTCTACTTCTTCGACGGCA
>JAYUWD010000113.1:0-2118 GCA_043753735.1 Gemmatimonadaceae bacterium | reverse complement strand
AACACGCGCGCGCCTCACGGTTGCCGTCAACCTCGATAGCAGCCTTACAGCTCCGGCTGCATGCGCTTGCGCGCCTCCGCGAGAAAGGCTGGATCGAGCTGCAACAGGTTGGCGAGCTTGCGCATGAGGTACGATTCGCGCTCGTGCAACTCACCGTCGGCCAGCACGACCTGCCACATCAGCTCCGCCAGCACCATGCGCTGCGCGAGATCGTAGTCGCGCACCACCTGACGTGTGAACACGAAGTCATCGACGGCGTCGCGCGTCGCGCTCGCCGCTTCGGCCATCAGGCGATCGGCACCGTCGGCATCGAGGCCGAAGTGGCGCTTGAGGATGTCGGCGACGCGCTGCCGCTCCACGTCGCTGAACTCCCCGTCGACGTTGGCCAGCTCCAACAGCAACGCGCAGGCCGCCACGCGTACGTCCTGCGTGTGCACCCGCGAATGCGCGCCGGGCGTGCCTTGCAAACTGTCACCGATGAGTCGTCGTAACGCGTCGAGCATGTAGAGAGAGAGTGAGAGGGCTGTTGGCAAGTACCTGAGCGGCGGGCTCCAACACTGTGATGCGACGGTGGCACTTCCAACGGCGTCTGGTGGTAGCGCAAGTCTCTGGGTGCGCGGTGCGCCCGATCACCCAACCTCTACTCCAGCCAGTTACTCAATGCCTGAGCACGGCCCGGAGGAAAACGCAACACAGCCGTCATACAGCGCAATGCAGCGCTCCGTACGTCGTACGCGGTATGGCGTCGATTCGCAGGGACATTACGTCGACATGCTCACGCTGCGCAACTCGAACGGGGTTGAAGTCGAGGTTCTTACCTATGGCGGTATTCTTCGCGCGATCCGCGTCCCCGATCGCAATGGTTCCATGGGCGACGTCGTGCTCGGCTTCGATACGATTGCGGAATATGAGCAGAACCGGGTTTATGTCGGCGCGCTGATCGGTCGATATGCAAACCGGATTGCGCACGGACGCTTCACGCTTGACGGGCACGAGTTCGTGCTGAGCCGGAACGACGGTGACAACCATCTTCACGGCGGCACGCACGGGTTCAATGCCGTACACTGGTCGGTCGCTGAAGTCACGACGCCGGATTCGGTGAGCGTGGTGTTGCATCACCTCAGCCCGGCTCACGACGACGGATATCCCGGCTCACTGAACGTTCGCGTTACGTACACGCTTACCGACGCCAACGCGTTTGTCGTGGAATATCGCGCCGAGTCGAGTGCGGCGACCCCCGTGAGTCTGACGCAGCACAGCTACTTCAACCTCAGTGGTATCGCCGGCAGCAACATTCTGGCGCACGAGCTGTTGGTGAATTCCACTCTGTTCACCCCGGTGGATGGGGCGAAGATTCCGACCGGAGAACTACGCGCTGTTGCAAATACGCCATTCGATTTCTCTGCAGCTCATCCGATCGGCGAACGGATCTACGACCATGACGATCAGTTGCAGCATGGGGGCGGATACGATCACAGTTTCGTGATCAGCCACGACGGTGCGCGTACATCGTTGGCGGCCAGACTGCGGGATCCGTTGAGCGGGCGCA
The DNA here is from genome assembly GCA_043753735.1 of Gemmatimonadaceae bacterium. GTDB lineage: Bacteria > Gemmatimonadota > Gemmatimonadetes > Gemmatimonadales > Gemmatimonadaceae > Gemmatimonas. Next base: position 569 of record JAYUWD010000113.1, on the reverse strand, counting down.
CGCTTGAGATCACGACGACTGAGCCAGCGATCCAGCTCTACTCAGGAAGTGTCTTTGATGGCACGCAAGTCGGAAAGCACGGGCAGTTGCTGAGCAAGTATGCAGGCGTCGCGCTCGAGACGCAGCAGTACCCGGATTCCCCAAACCATCCGCATTTTCCCAGTACGATTGTCTGCCCTGGTACTCCGTACGAGTCACGCACCATGTACCAGTTTCTGGTGGTGCCGTAGCACGTTGGTGCGAATGTACGCCTACGGTTTTGCGCGCTCCGAGCGCACGAAGTCGATACCACCCGCTTGCTGACCAACGTCGATACTGGCGACCTTTCGGAGCGAGATGAGATCGACGATATCGACGGTGCCAGGCTCCGAGCCCATCCCTTCAACGGAGATGAAGGCGTAGCGATCGTCGTCGGAAATGGCGACACCGTGCACGACCTTGCGGGTCGTTGGCACGCGGGCGAGTTCCTTGCCCGACCGAACATCGAATATCGAAACCGACGCATCGCGCTTGTTTGTCGCCACGAGTCGCGAGCCGTCGTGAGTGACGGCGAGGTTGTAGACGCCCGC
>JAYUWD010000112.1:0-6618 GCA_043753735.1 Gemmatimonadaceae bacterium | reverse complement strand
TCACAACTGAAACCGCGGTGGTTGATGACGTTGAAGATCTGCGTCCTCGTCCGCCGGTTGTCACCATCATGGGTCACGTCGACCATGGCAAGACCTCGCTCCTCGATTACATCCGCAAAGCCAACGTGGTTGCTGGCGAAGCGGGTGGTATCACCCAGCACATCGGTGCGTATCACGTGGAGGTCGCCAACAAGCGGACCATCACGTTCCTCGACACACCAGGCCACGAGGCGTTCACCGCCATGCGTGCGCGTGGTGCACAGGTCACCGACATCGTGGTGTTGGTGATCGCCGCTGATGACCAGGTCATGCCGCAGACGGTCGAAGCGATTTCGCACGCCAAGAGCGCCGGTGTGCCCATGATCGTCGCGATCAACAAGGTCGACTTGCCGACGGCGAACGTGCCCAAGGTGAAGCAGGATTTGCTGCAGCACGAGGTCGTGCTCGAAGAGTTTGGCGGTACAACGCTGTACTCAGAGATTTCGGCCAAGAAGGGCACCGGCATCTCCGAACTGCTCGAACAGATTCTGCTCCAGGCCGACATTCTCGAGCTCAAGGCCAATCCGTCGCGTCGCGCGATCGGATCGGTGGTCGAAGCGCAACTCGATCAGGGCAAGGGTCCCGTTGCCACAGTCCTCGTCCAGAACGGAACGCTGCATGTCGGTGACGACTACATCTGCGGCATCTACTCCGGTCGCGTGCGTGCGCTGCTCGACGAGCGCGGCAAGACCGTCAAGTCCGCTGGTCCTGCAGTTCCGGTCCAGATTCTGGGACTCACCGGCGTTCCGATGGCCGGCGATCAGCTGATCGTGGTTGAAGACGCCGCCGAAGCGCGCGAGATCGCGCAGCGGCGTGAGCGTCTCGATCGTGAAGCCAAGAGCCGGCGCACCACACGTGGTGTTGTCTCGCTCGAAGACTTCATGTCACAGACCTCGGCGGGCCAGAAACGTCAGCTCCGACTCGTTATCAAGGCGGACCAAGGCGGTCCGGCGGAAGCGCTCGCCGACGCACTGGGCCAGCTCTCCAACCCCGAAGTATCGGTGGAAATTCTTCACCGTGGTGTTGGTGCGATCGCCGAAACGGATATTCTGCTTGCCAAGGCGTCCGGCGCGATCATCATCGGTTTCCACGTGCGCCCCGACAACAATGCGCGTGCTGCGGCCGAGCGCGAAGGCGTCGAGATCAAGCTGTATCGCATCATCTACGAGGCGGTTGCCGATGTGAAAGCGGCGCTCGAAGGGATGTTGCGTCCGGAAGAGCGTGAAGTTGTGTACGGCGAGGCAGCGGTGCGCGAAACGTTCAAGGTGGCGCGTGTTGGCGTCATCGCCGGTTGCATGGTTCGCAGTGGTACCATGAATCGGAAGGGACGCGTGCGCGTCATCCGCGATGGCGTCGAGGTTTACGATGGTGGTATCGCCTCGCTGCGTCGCTTCAAGGACGACGTGCAGGAAGTCAAGGAAGGCTACGAGTGCGGTATCGGTATCGAGAACTTCAACGATGTGAAGGTCGGCGATGTGTTCGAGTGCTATCGCACGGAAGAAGTCGCGCGAACGCTCGACCAGGCATCGAAGTCCTGAGGAGGAATTATGGCCGACCCGCGGCGTCCTGACCGCGTTGCCGAGGCCATCCGCGAACAAGTGGCGACCTTCCTTGCAGAAGGCGCCAAGGACCCGCGGATTCGTGGATTCGTCACCGTTACGGCGGTGGAGATGACACGTGACCTCAGGCACGCCAACGTCTTCGTCAGCGTGATGGGCAATGAGGAGGCGACTAAGGCCACGTTCGAAGGCTTGGCCAGCGTTGCGACTCATCTGCGCTCCATGCTTGGCAAAACGTTGCGGCTACGTAATGCGCCTGAGATTCATTTCAAAGCCGACGAAAGCATTGCTCGCGCCTCACGCATCGAGCAGTTGCTCGCGCAGGTGCGCACTGAACGTGACGCCACCGTTGCGGAGACGGTCGACGTCGCTGGGCCTGACGCGACCAGTCCGTCCGACGGCACTTCGCCGTCCGGCGACTGACGCACCCGAGCGCGTCGCGCACGGCACGACCTCGCTGTGGACGGTCTGCTCTACGTCGATAAACCGGCAGGGATCACTTCGCACGACGTCGTGGGCGTCGTGCGTCGGGCCGCTCGTTCGCGTCGCGTAGGACACGCGGGTACGCTAGATCCTTTTGCGACTGGCTTGTTGGTCCTCGGCATTGGCAATTGCACGCGGTTGCTTCCGTACATCGTGGGCGAGCCCAAGGTCTACGACGCCGTTATCCGGCTTGGTGCGGAGACCGACACCGATGATGCCACTGGTCGAATCACTGTCGAGCGCGCTGTGCCGACGCTTGCGGGTGATCTCGGCCGCACGTTGCTCGACGCGGCGATTGGGCCGCTCACCGGACTAATTGCTCAGACTCCGCCCGCATATTCAGCGAAGCATGTCGATGGTGAGCGGGCATACGCGCTCGCTCGTCGTGGCGAGAAAGTCTCATTGCCGCCAGTTGACGTTCTCGTGCATGGATGGGAGATCGTTGAGTGTGACGGTGAACGTCTGCGGGTTCGCGTCAGCTGCGGAGGTGGCACGTACCTGCGTGCACTCGCACGTGACCTGGGACGTGCACTGGGCACTGCGGCGCACTGCGAACAACTGCGCCGCATTGCGAGCGGCCCGGCACACGTCGATGTCGCGACACCATTTGCAGCGTTGACCCCAGGCGCAATTGCAGACGGGACCGTGCGGTTGCATTCACCGCTCGAAGCACTTGGTGATATCGCGACCGAAGTGCTTGATGATGTCGGCGTACGCGCGCTCTCGCAGGGGCGCGCGATCGCAGCGACGCGACCGGGCGAACTGGTCGCCTTCCTTCGCGCGCCGATTGACGCCGGAGCTCATGTCATCGGCATTGGCGTTCGTACGACCGGTGAACGCTGGCAACCGCGCGTCGTCTTGCTTGGTACCGAGCCGTGAGGCTGGACAACCGGGCGGTCGAGCCGCCTATCGATGATGCGGATTGGCCTGGACTTCCGGTGCAGGAACGTGGTGCAGTGATCACCGTGGGCACGTTCGACGGTGTCCATCGCGGACACCAGGACGTGTTGCGAAAGTTGGTTGAACACGCTGACCGCGCTGCGCTGCCGAGTCTGGTGATCACCTTCGATCCGCATCCGCTTGAAGTCGTTAATCCGAGTGCCGCGCCGCCGCTTTTGTCGCTCCTTGATGAGAAGCTCGAGCAGTTTGTACAGAGTGGCGTCAGCTATGTCGCGGTGTTGCCGTTCACGCCGACACTTGCGGCCTACGACGCGGCCACCTTCGTCGACGAAGTGCTGCGCAAACGATTCGCGCTCGCCGAACTCCTAGTCGGCCATGATCATGGCTTTGGCAAAGGGCGACTGGGTGACATCGACGTACTGCGCTCGCTGGCTGCGGACCGGGGTTTTGGGATCACCGTGCTCCCACCGGTGGAAGCGGCCGACGGCCAGGCGGTTTCGTCGACCGCGATTCGACGGGCCATTGCCGATGGTGATCTGCTGACGGCGACACGCGGTCTGGGGCGTCCGTACAGCGTCAGCGGACGGGTCATCGCCGGCGACCAGCGCGGACGCCTGCTCGGATATCCTACCCTAAACTTGGCTACGCCATCCGCGCGCAAGCTCCTTCCCCCGGACGGCGTTTACGTGGTTCGAGTCCAGACCCCGCAGGGGGCCTTTGGCGGCATGCTCAATCTTGGGCCGCGTCCAACGTTCGGTGACGCAGACCGTCGGATCGAAGCTCATGTCTTCGACGCCGACCGGAATTGGTATGGGGCGTACGTATGTCTCGACTTCATCGCGCGGCTGCGGGAGACAAAGACCTTTTCCGGGATGGACGCGCTTCGTGCGCAGCTGGCGCGGGACGAACAAAACGCTCGGGCTATTCTCAAGGCGAATCTTCCCACTGCCTAGCTACCGCGACGCCTGAATGGCGCCTAAGTTTAGAGGCTAGGCGTATTTCGCGTCGCATCCACAGGTCGAGCCCGAGTTCGCTGCGAGGCCACTGACCGCGAATCATCTGGCGGCGTTTTGCCGACCGTTCTCACCTCTGGCCACCGGCATCGATGGCGAACCTGAAGTACCGCGTCCTGCTCATTGTGGGACTTCTCGCGGCCTCCGCGTGGGCCCTTTTTCCGCGCACCGTGATCGAACGGGTCAAGCGCGATGGCGTTTTCTTTTATGACACGGTCAAGCGCGTGCCGCTCAAGCGAGGTCTCGATCTTCAGGGTGGCATGCACCTGACGCTTGAAGTCGACGAGTCCAAGCAGGCAGTCGCGAACAAGTCCGAGGCGCTCGACCGGGCCCTCAAGGTTGTTCGTCAACGTATCGACGAGTTCGGTGTCGCCGAACCGGTGGTGCAAAAAGCTGGCGAAGATCGGCTGATCGTTGAGCTCCCCGGCATCGACGACGCCGCGCGTGCACAGGACGTCGTGCAGAAGTCGGCGTTCCTCGAATTCCAGATCACCGATAAGACGAAAGCGCTCGACAAGGTTCTGCCGCGTTTCGACGAAATTGCGCGCGCTGCCGGGATAAGCGTGGCTGGTGACGAAAAGGCATTGGGTGACACGGCCAAGAAAGTCGGCGTGACGTCGTTGCTCACTCAAAAGACTGACTCGACAAAGAAAGATTCCGCTAGCAAGGCCGCCGGTGGGATTGGTGCAGACAGCGCGGTCAAAGCCCCGATCCAAACCGGTGGTCTGTTCGCGTCCAACGTCCAGCCCGGTCAACTTCCGGGTCAGTACATCATTCCCGAAAAAGCGTACAGCGCGTTCGAGCGGGCGTTGTCGTTGCCCGCGCTCCAAGCTGCAATGCCGCCGGGCAAAGTGATTCGATGGGGCGTAGACTCGCTCGTGAACGGCGCCCAGCGCTATCGCGCGTTTTACGTGCTAGATGCGCGTCCGATCATCACGGGCGAAGTGCTCACTGATGCGCGTCCGTCGACCGATCCCGTCGAAGGAAATGTGGTGCAATTCACGCTCAATAACGAAGGCGCGCGTCGGTTCAAGGTTGAGACCGGAAAGCATGTGAAGGACAACATGGCTATTGTGCTCGACCAGCGAGTCATCACGGCGCCCGTTCTCAACAGCGCCATTGGTCGTAACGGGCAGATCACCCTTGGCGGTGGCTCGCTGCAGGCGGCGCAGGATTTGGCGCTCGTTCTCCGCGCTGGCGCGCTCCCGGTGCCACTCAAAGTCGCCGAGGTGCGCAGCATCGGGGCCAGCCTCGGGCAGGATTCGATCAACAAGGGCGTGATCGCTCTCGCAATCGCGCTCGCATTGATTGCTGCCATCATGATCGGCTACTACCGCTTCTCCGGAATGCTTGCGGTCGCTGGCCTTGTGCTATACCTCATCTATACGCTCGCGACACTTGCCGGTTTCCACGCGGTGCTGACACTGCCGGGACTCGCAGGCTTCGTGCTCTCGATCGGTATTGCGGTTGATGCGAACGTGCTGATCTTCGAGCGCATTCGTGAAGAACTGGATCACGGAAAGTCGGTCCGACTCGCGATCGATGAGGGGTTCCGGCATGCCCTGAGTGCAATTGTCGACACCTCGGCGACAACGATTCTTTCCGGCATGGTGCTTTATCAATACGGCACGGGTCCGGTGCGCGGCTTCGCCGTCACCCTCATCGCCGGTGTCGTCGCGTCATTGTTCACGTCGATCTTCGTGAGCAAGACATTTTTCCTGATCTGGATGAACCGCTCGCGCGGCGCCCAGACTCTGAGTATCTGAGGCGACCATGATCCGCATCTTTCATAACTCGAAATACGAATTTGTCCGTCACTGGCGCATGGCTGCCGGGCTGACCATCGCATTCATCATGGCCGGACTCGTGACGTTCTTCATCACAGGCGGCGTGAACTACAGCATCGAGTTCACCGGCGGTACGCTCATGCAGGTCACCTTTAAGCAGCCGCCTGATGTCGGTGTCATGCGCAGTACGCTCGACAAGGCCGGGATCACCGGCGCTGAAATTCAGCAATTCGGCACCCCGACTGACTACACCATCCGCGCTCGCGAAGAGAAGCAGGTGGCATCGCAGGCAGCTGGTGCGGAAGGCATCTCCAAGCGCATCGAAAGCGCGTTAAATCAGCAATTCGGCGGCAACGCAATGACGGTCGTGCGCACGGAAGCCGTTGGCCCCAAAGTTGGTGGCGAACTGCGCGAGGGTGCGTTCTATGCGATGATCATCACCGCGATCTTCACGTTGATCTACCTCGCCATTCGCTTCGACTGGCGATTTGGACTCGCCGCAGTGACCTCCACCGCACACGATATTCTTGTCACCTTCGCGTTCATCAAGTTGATGCACATCGAAGTGTCGTTGACGGTCGTTGCGGCCATTTTGACGCTGCTTGGTTACTCGGCCAACGACACCATCATCATCTTTGACCGCGTGCGTGAAAATCTGCGCAAACGAACCAAGGGTGAGTCGATGGCTCGTGTCCTCGATCGCGCGATCAACGAAACGCTTCCGCGGTCCGTCATGACGCACGCCACGACGCTCGCCGCGACTCTGGCACTTCTGTTCTTCGCGGGCGAAGTCATTCGGCCGTTCGCGTGGGTCATGGCGTTCGGTATTTTCGTGGC
>JAYUWD010000111.1:0-6621 GCA_043753735.1 Gemmatimonadaceae bacterium | reverse complement strand
CGGTTGTCGTCGCCGCGGGCAACCATGAGCCACGGGTGATACGCTGCGGCGTACATCGAGTGTAGCTGCTCGCGCCACGACAGCATGCGGCGCTGACTCAGCCCCGGCGGCACGTCCAGCAACACAACGAACGACTCGAGGCTCGTCGCGAAATCAAGCAGCTGACGCTGCAACGCAATGATTGCGGCCAGGCTTGTCGACGGATCGAGCCGCAGCCCGTCGAGGTCCTCAACCGGTTCGGCAACAGCCGGCCGTGGCGCTTCGATGCACTCGCAGAACTCGGGCCCGGCCCCACCCTCATCCACCACCGACTCGATCGCCGCGATCGGCTTGGGCGAATACAGGTCGGGCGCAACCACCATCGACACGTCGGACGTTTGCGCGAGGCTATGCACACCTTGACCGGGGCATTCGTCGCTGAGTGTCCAATGGGCGTCGAAGAAATCGTCTGGCGTGATATAGGCGTAATGATTCTTGGCCGCGGTGCGCTCAACGAGCGGGTTGGGTGAGGTGGGTCCTGTGCGAAACGCCGGCGTGGCATACACCCTCAGCGACGCGTCGAACACGAGATTCCGGCCGTCCTCCCACGTACGACGTGCGTCGCCGGTGGGCACGTCGAGATTGTCGCCCGGATACACGAGACTCGATTCCTCCACCAGCACGCGCGCGATCCAACGCGCGTGTTGCGGCGTCAAGCCAAGCCGAGTGTGGTGTTCCGTACGGCCATTCCCATCGTCGACGTCAAGCACGCCCTCAATCAGCTCGGCACGCACTACCGGCAACACAATCGGCTGGTCGAACGACGCGTGGCGTTCGATGAACGCGCGCTCCGGATGCCACTCTTCCCACACGCCCGATACGCGCGCGATGCGCTTGACGCCGCCATTCCCTTCAAGTCGGAGTGTTGCACCGGCCACAATGTCTACGCCACGCTCGAAGACGCATTCCGTCGCCGCGAACGCGCTGGTCGCGAGCGCGAGTGGACGCACCGAGAACGACAGCGCCGCGCCGAGTGTGTTGCCCCACGCGCCCTCATCGCGCGCGCGCAACCACACATCGACGTCGCCGCTGCTCGACTCCGCGCGCAATCCCAACAGCGGTGCGCTCGCAATGCCCATCGCAATCCGCGCGTCGTCAATGCTGCCGTCGGCTAACCGGTAGTCGTGCACAATGCGCACGATGTAGGCGCGCACCCCCCCGTTCTCGAAAAACGATGCCACTGCGTACGGCAACAACCCAGGCCCTTCAAACGCGCCATACAACCGGGTGTACTCCGTCCAGCTTTCCACCGGCACCGCGATACTCCGCGCACCAAGCGCGTCCTCCTCGCACACCCCCGGCGCCCACTCCGCGTGAAACAGCGGAACGCGCGACGGCCCGCGTGGCGCCACACCCACGAACGCGCACACGTCCATGCGTTCGCCTGTCAGCGATCGCACGGGGTTGGGCGGCAACCAATAGAGATTGGGTGCGCCCAGCGGCGGAAGACGGAGTGCTGCGGTCACTTACTTGTACTCGATGCCTTCGTGCACGAGATGCAACTCTTCCATCGCCACTTCACTGCCGCCCTTCGCGGACAGCGTGGGACCCGACCACTTCTTGGGCTGCGCATTCCGCAGCGCGAACGTCGCGACTGGGTTCCGCGCCTCATCGAGCATAGTGATCGTCACGTTCCGACGGTCGATGACGCCATCGCGCACGCCCTTGAGCCATTGGAACAGGTCGTCCGAGCCCACGAGCCCACGCTTCAGTGTGATGTCGTCGTTCTTGTGCGTGTTGGGCACCTTGCGCGACGTGTTGAATTTCTCGTTGCCGTTCCGGTACTCCGCATAGCTCACCTCGAGCCCAAGGCCGCTCACATCGGAGAATCCTCCCACGATCGTTCCTTCCGAACCGTCGCCATTGCGGCCACCCAGTGCGACCACAAAGTTGAACGCACCGTACGGGCTATCGCGAAACGTAGGCATGAAAGTCGTTGCCTCAGCTGGTCGGAGTGGTGTTGCTGGCGTCGCCGGTCCACTGGCCAATACGGAAAATCACAAACTCGGCGGGCTTCGTCGGCGAGACACCGATCAGGCAGATGAGTCGCCCGTTGTCGAGATCGTTCTGCGTCATCGTGGTGCGGTCGCAGTGCACGAAGTACGCTTTCTCCGGCTTCTCGCCAATGAGCGCACCATCGCTCCACAGGTTGAGCAGAAAGTCTTCAATGGTTTGCCGGATGTTGCGCCACAAGCGGTCGTTGTTCGGTTCGAACACCGCCCATTGCGTGCTCTTGTCAATGGAGTGCTCCATAAAAATGAAAAGTCGGCGCACATTCACGTACTTCCACTCGGGGTCGGATGAGAGCGTGCGCGCACCCCACACGCGATTGCCCCGTCCCTCGAAAAAGCGGAGGGCGTTGATGCCTTCCGGGTTCAGCACATCCTGGCGCGCCTTGTTGATGTTGAGTTCGAACTTCGTCAACCCCATCACCACTTCGTTGGCCGGCGCCTTGTGCACGCCACGCTGAATGTCACTGCGCGCGTAAATGCCCGTGACGAATCCAGATGGCGGCAATAGCAAGCGCTGTGGTGGCGCGCCTTGGGCGGCGCGTTGTGTCGGATCGAGTATTTCCACCCACGGGTGGTACAGCGCCGCATACTTGCTGTCGAACTGCCCGCGGAAGCGTCGAATCTCGGTCATACTGCTGTTCTGTCGTCCGTCGACGACCGCGATGCGATAGCGCAGCCGCTCCGCGTGACCAATCAACCGATCGGCCGCTGCGAGCGAATTCACTTCGTCCGCATACGCCCCGCCGTCCGGCAACGCCACAATCGCGATGTCGTCGATTTCGCCAAGTGCTTCGAGTCCGGTCGCTTTCTTGGTGACGTCGTCGGGGCTGGCGTCAAGCCCGAGCAAATCGTCTGGCGAAGAAATCAGGCCGTCATGTCCGCCAATGAGCCGCTTGTTTGGATTCGCCTGCAGCGCGACCAGCAGATTCGCCGCCTTGTCGTTCCCAACAGCGAGCGCCGGATTCCAATCCAGCCACACCACGGCTGCTTCGTCTTCCGGGTCGTCCTTGTCGAGAATCTTGCCGATGTAGCGAATCTGATCCGTCCCGACGCCAAGCTCGTTGTAAGCGTCGGTGCGATCACTGGTCACGCGCACAATCACGCTCGCTTCGACGAGTTGAATGATGTCGGTCGCCGCTGGCGCAAACGTCCCCGCACCACGACGGAACAATTGCCGCCCGTCAATCGGATCGATGTCGATTTCCGCGAGTGTTCCGAACGCCAGCGGATCGTTGCCCGCCGGCGCCGCTCCACCCGTGATGATTTCCACGATCGCGCCCTTCTTCGCGCGAGTTACCTGTACGACGCCGCCAAACGTCGAACTGACAAACGCGATGTTCTTGCTGCGCACCACGCGCGTTTCGAGCCAAACATTGCCGTAGCGTCCCGGCCAGCGTGCGCGCCAGGTCGCAGTCGTTCCGCTCACCGGAATCGCGCGCGCCGCCACGCCCCAGTCCTCCGCGCCGTCGGGGCCACGCGGCGTGAACACGCGCGAGATGTACAGGCGTCGTCCGCCATTCATGAAGAACACGCGCGCCGCGTGCGATGTATACGGCAGTCGCTCGTCACCGTCGGTGGGCATGTGCAGCGTTTCAAGCCCGCCGTACATGCGTTCGAAATCGACGTAGCTCGTGGTGAGCCGAGGCTCGGTGGAGGACGGGCCACCCGGATAGTACACCGGGCCGTAGCGCGTCATGCCCGCAAATCCGGTTGTGCTGGTAGGCACGCCCTCGATCGACTTGGAGCGAAAACTGACTTCCTCGACGTACACTCCAGGTGCCAGATACTCGGGCATTGGATTGCTCCTGGCTACGCTTGCGCGCGGAGAGAGAACGGTGAAAGCACCCGGGGGCGCCGGATCACGACGCTAGGTGATGTCGAACGGGAGAACGGAGCTGCTGATGATTTCGGAATAGCTGAACGTCACGAGCTGTGACACGGCGCCGTCGTAGTCGGCGGGAATCGTACGCCCGAGCGACACGTCGTCATTCGCAGGCACAACACCGGGTGCGCCGAGTGTTTCGAGCGGCACATCCCACCACGGATCGGCGCGCTGCACGAGCAACGGCGGCACCACCGCGGGCAATCCGCGCCGTCCAAACGCCGCGACGCGGAGCATGAGCGTGCGCGGCAGTTGCACGGCCGGCGCGGCAATCGCTTCCGGCGGGAGAATGAGCAGAAACTCGCCGAACGCGTCGCCATGCGCCCACGCGATTGGCGCGCCGCCATCGGCCGGACGCACTTCGATACGCGGCCAACGCACCGGGCGTATACCGCCCGCGTTCATCACCACGCGTCCGCGCAGCCCCGTCACCCGTTCGTTCGTTTCGTACGTTGCACCGGGATAAAACAGGGGTGCACGCGAGCGCTGGCCAACCGGCAGTGCGTCGAGCGTCGCGACGTTTTCCGGCACGCCCAACGCAACGAGCGGCACGCGCAGGCGACGTGGCACAATTCGCCGACTCGCGTCGAGCACCCGCAGGTCCACACTGGTGCCCTGCCCCGCGCCGTAAGGCAACACATGCCGCGCACTCGCATGTCGTGGAACCGAACGCCAACCGTCACTGAGCGGCGCCCCGGAATCGATGCGCGCACGAAGCCACCGCTGTTGATCGACTGACAGCGGATCGAGCATCGGCGCGGGCTCGACGCGCATCTCGACCGGTTGCGTGAGACGCTGCATGCGCAACGCATCCATCGGCTGGACGCCCAACAGCAGCCGGCTGAAGCGCTCCACAAAGCGCGACGGCAGCAATGCGTTGGCCATCACACGCCCGCACTTGGCACAAGCCCGGCCACCACTGTCGTAACATCGCGCGCGCCAAATCGTTGACGGCTGTCGATGCGCGTCACGCGCGCCACATATGGAATGCTCAATTTGAAATCGGTTGGCAGTGAGTCGAACGTGCGCATCACCCACTCCGTCGGCACATCTTCCAGCAGTACTTGCACGGCGTCGTTGGGGGCCCACCCGCCGGCTGGCGTGAGCAGCGGCCCGGAGAGAATCGGGGTCGTCTCCAGCACCTGCATCGTCCGCCCGATAATGCGATGCTCGAGTTCCGGGTCGCTGGCCCATGGCGTCAGCATGTAATGCAGGTCGAGCGGCAAATGTCCGATGCCGTCGACGCTTCCCACTCCCGACCACGCAGCGCGCATGGTCTTGTTGAAATCGACACGATACAGAAAAATCGAAAGACACGGCGGGGTGATGAGCCCACCACCGCCGTTGTTGAAGTCCTCCGTGCGCGCAAGCACGGCGCGCGTGGTGGACCCGGGCACGGGAACGGGCACCAGCGGGTCGGTGAAGCACGACGAGAGGTAACGCTCGAGGCTTTTCCCAACCGAGGCAATGGCGGTGAAATCGGCCACTACGTGCTGCTCCCGTATCCCGACGGTGCGCGCACCGCGTCCACGAGTGTCTGCGGTGAGAGTTCGCCCAAGGGAATGCGACACGGCCGCAGCTCGTACAGCGCGGCACTGCGCCCATCGCCCGACACGGCGACCAGACGCAAGCGCGGATTCCCGTACAGCAGCGATTCGTAGTTCATGCGCAGAAACTCGGGTTCCGTGACGATCACGACATGCGCGTTGCGCACGTCTTCCAACGACATGGGCGCTGCCGAATGACTCGACCCATCATCCACATCAATGTCTGACTCGGCGGTCAGAATGCTGTGTACGATGTCGTGGAGCAGTCGAGGCATGGGGGACAGCACGACGCGAATGCGGGGCAAGGAGTGTTCTCCGTCGTGACTCGCAGATACTTCACGCTTGTGTTGCGATTGCCAATGAGCCGCAGCGGTTTAATAACGATGCACTTGCGGGTGTACGTCGTCTGCATCCAACGGCAGCACCGATCCATTTCGACCTGCATCCAACGGTCTACGCCGTGGTGCGGGCAGGCAAAAAAAAACAGGCGCGCTCACCTGGAGCGCGGCCGTTCATGTGACATTGGTGCTGTTCGTTCAGAATGATCTACATCGCACGCTACATCGCGCGCGGCTCAACGCAGATGCATGGTGTTTAACGAGGCACGCCGCCGCACGGCCACCGCACTCTGCGCCGCGCGCTGTTGACTGAGTTGCGCGGCGGCCTCCGCGCGTCGACCGACCTTCAGTTTTTCCAGCAACTTGTGCACATGATTCTTGACGGTCGCGGTGCTGATGTTGAGCTGCACCCCGATTTCCTTGTTCGACAGCCCGCGCTCGACCAGATGTGCTACGTCCCGTTCGCGCGGCGTCAGCGCCGACAGCGCGGACAGCGGCGCTGTTGCAGACACGCCGGCGCGATGCGATAGATGCCTGAACAACGCCGCCATGATGCGCGGGGAACAGCGCAGCTCGTTGTGCGTCGCATCGATGATGGCGCTGATCGTGTCTTCGACCGATCCGTCACGCGGCACGTAGCCGGTCAGCCCCGCCTCCGCACACGCAACGATGTCTGCACCATCTTCATTCACCGCGACGCCCACCACTCGCGCCGACGGCTCGGCCTTCAGCAACTGGCGCGCGAAGTCGAGCGCCTGCGGCATTCCCGCATCGAGCAGCACCACGGTGGGCACCGCACCTGC
>JAYUWD010000110.1:0-20120 GCA_043753735.1 Gemmatimonadaceae bacterium | reverse complement strand
GCTCACACCGCCCTCGGCCTCGACGGCCCCTCCGGCGCCGTATCGTACGATGGCCCTCTCCCTCGCGCCGCGACCGGCCAGCGCGTCTCCACCAAATGCCCGCGCACGCCGACAATCTCGTCAAACAGATGCACAACGATGCAGACGTGATTCGGCACGACGCGCACCTGATCGCCGAGTCGTGGACGCCAGTCAGTCGTGGAAAGATCCAGAATGCCGTGTTCTTCGGACATGCGTGCGACCGTGACTTCCGGATGATCGAGCAGTGCCCCAAAACCGTCGCCCTCGGCGCGCAGCGGTTCGCGCCCCAACGCCTTGGTTCCTGCATCGATCACGGCCTGCCCTTTGACGGCCGTGCTGATGACCGTCGCGAGGACGGTGAGTGCGCAGTCATCCCAATCGCATGCGCCGATGTTGGCCGTTGTCCGGTCGTTGTACACGTACGTGCCCGGTCGCACTTCGGTCACCCCCGGCACTTCGTGCATGCGCCATGCAGCCGGGGTTGATCCGCCGCTCACGACGCCTGGGGGCAGCCCCGCATCTTCCAGCGCCGAGACATAGCGTTTGATGTCCACGCCCAACTGTGTGAGCTTGGCATTCTGCCCGTCCACCGATTCGCGAATGTGTCCTGGGTAGAACATCAATCCGGCGAAGCGCAGGACGCGCAGCCCCGCGATCTGCTTGGCAAGTGCGACCGCTTTCTCCGGCGATGCCACACCGACGCGATGCATGCCAAGGTCCGCTTCGACCAGAACATCGATCTCGCGTTTCCCAAGGCGCGCCGCCAGGGCGAGCGCCGGCAGTGCGTTCCCGTCATCGGCGGCGACGGTGATGCGCACATCGCGCGGCAATCGCGCCAAGCGTTCAAGTCGCGCTGCGCCAACGGGTGGGTACGCGATAAGGAGATTATCGCACACGTCGGACATCACTTCGGCCTCGCGCAGCGTCGCACAGGTCAACCCCACCGCGCCCAGTCGCATCTGTTCGGCGGCGATGCGGGGTGACTTGTGTGTTTTGACGTGCGGCCGAAGTCGCAAGCCGTGTAGGGTGGCGTATGCCGCCATCCGGTCCAGATTCAATGCAAGGCGGTCGAGATCGACCACCGGAACCGGCGTCTCGAGCTGTTCGAGATACGTCGCCATCACGCCTCCCAACTGTGAGCCTGCACGATGAGCGCGAGCGATCGCCACTGGACCCCTGTAACGCTGCCCGATCTTCCTCCGCCCGCGGGAGCCTACTCCCCGGGGGTCCGCGCCGCAAATTTCTTGTTCGTTTCCGGACAGGTGCCCCGTGATCCGGCCACGGGGCAGCTCGTCGGGACCACCATCGAGGAGCAGACCCGCGCCACGCTGGCCAACGTCGAACGCGTGCTGCGTACGGGCGGGGCAACGCTCGCGGACGTCGTCAGTGTCACGATCTATCTCACCGACGAAGACAATTGGGGCGCAGTAAACGACATCTACAAGAGCGTATTTTCCCCGCCCTATCCAACGCGCGCGGTGGTCGGAGCATCGTTGCGCGGCATCCTCGTCGAGATTTCTGCCATCGCGTACATCCCATGAGACGTACGGTCATCGCAGCGTTGTTCGCAATGTACGTTGGACGGCGATGAGCGAGCCCGCTGCGTCCAACATGGAAAGCACGATTCGACTGTTCAGCCGCGAAGCAACACGCAGTGCGCGATACGCCGCCATCGGCGCCAGCCCCGACGTGGCATCGCGCATCTGGTTCGCGCTGCATGGATACGGTCAACTGGCCGAACGCTTTCTCAAACCCTTCGACGGCATCGTACCCGATGACACATGCGTCATCGCGCCGGAAGGGCTGTCGCGTTTCTATCTCGACGCGCCGCGCGCTGATGGCAGTCATCTGCAGCGTGTCGGTGCGTCGTGGATGACTCGGGAAGCGCGCGAGCTCGAAATTGTCGATGCGCTGACGTGGCTCGATCAGGTTCATGACGAGGTGGTGCAAGCTTCAACTCGCGCAAGAGGCCTTGCACCCGTGGTTGGCGTGCTTGGCTTTTCGCAGGGCGTGGCCACGGCCATGCGTTGGATCGCGAGCGGTCATATCGTGCCGTCGCACGTCGTTGCGTGGGCCGGTGGTTTGGCGCATGACGCTAACGTAGCTGCGCTGCGGACCAAGCTTGCACATGCCAAGCTGACATTGGTTGCGGGAAACGACGATCCATTCGCCACGACAGAGGCGCGGGAACGCATGGTCGTCGGTGCGCGTCAACTGCACCCGTCGCCACGCGAAATCATCTTCAATGGCGCGCATCACCTCGATTCGGATCTATTGCGCGCGTTGTTGCACGAGGCAGACCTTGGCCCGCTGGCCGACGGAGCATGACGCCGGCGTTCAGTGGTGCGCCGTTGTGTACGGGAATGGCCATCGGGCCGGATGAGTGACTGACGGTGCATCGCCCGCACTTGGCCGTGCACTGATTTTGCACGGCAGCGACGCGACGCGGCGAAACGCTGTGCGTGCCGCACTGCACGCGATGCTTGATGCGGGCCACGTGAAACTGCTTGTCAGCTCACGCCAGGCAGAGGCCGCCAAGTGCTTAACCGATCCGCGTGTCGTGCTGGCCGTCGTGATCGACGAACCAGCCATTCGACGCACGTTGTCGTCGCTCGCCCCATCGCTGCCGATCGTATGGGTTACCGAACGCGAGGAGGCGGCTACCGTGGCCGATCGCGTGCGCCTTCAGCTGGACGCGTTGGCCGGAGTCCGCACGCCACGCGAATATCCACACGAATCCCCCCCCCCGAGCGAATAGCCGCACCGCCGCTACTGCTTTTGTGGGTGGGTCGACGTTACGTATCGCCTTTGAGACGTCGGATCGCGCGACGATCCTGCTTGCCAGGCCGGCTCTCTCCGTGCGCAAACGCCGTCGGCATCGATCGCAGCTGCTCCTGCAGTGCCAGCCGACGCGTTTTTCCCTCGGCGGATTCCTGGTAGAGCGTCTGCGCCACCTGAGCGGAGCCGCGACGGGCGGCGATGGCCGTGACCGATAGCTGCCATTCGAGTGCGCCATTGCGGAGACGCAAAAGGTCACCTGCCTGCAGCAACTTCGAACGTTTGGCGCGATCGCCGTTCACATCGACCTTGCCGCCGTCGATAGCCTCCGCTGCAAGGGCCCGCGTTTTGAAAAAGCGGGCGGCCCAGAGCCACTTGTCGAGACGCGCTTTGCCCGCAGGCGCGTCGTCCTGATCGTCGTCCTCGGGCGGCGGACCGTGGCGTTTACTCATACCCGTTCGCTCGCGTCATCGTCGTCGTCGATTTCCGGGTCGTCATCGTCAAAGTGCTGGCCGGAGTCGTCCACCGTGTCGGTATCGGTGAACCCGTCCGCTTCGCTGTCACCGCCGTCTGCCGATGCGAGCTGTCGACCCGCGCGCGCTTCCGCAGCTTCCACTTCACGAATGCGCGTCGCCGCCCCGATGTAAACGGCGCGCACCGGCGCCGCTCCCTTCTCCTGCGCGGCATGGTGTTCCAGCAAGGGTACAAGCGCCAAAAGATTGGCCAGTGCGCGCTCGGCGTCTTCCGCCTCGGGTACAGCTTCGATCATTGCCACAACGGAATCGCAGGCCTGGGACATCCGACGCGACGTGTCCGCATCGGGGCCCGACAGCTTCGCGCTGCGAGGCGCCGCGGCAAGGGCGTCGGCCCGCTGACGCAGTGCGACCGCGTCGGAACGGAATCGGTCGAGGAGATAGGCGCGGGCGGAAAGCGGCATGGAGGGAATCTGTCAGGACGCGTCGCCACGTGCGAACGCCAACTCCTCGCGCGCAGCCCGCCACGCCGCAAGCGACGCCTCTCCCACTATCAGCGGCGCGATCCCCAGTCGACCGCAGCGCGCGCGCAGATCTTCCCACCAGCCGTACTCCATCGCATCCAGCACATCGAGCAGCTGACCCAACGGCTCTCGGCGTGCCATCAGCGCGTCCTGGAGCGGGAGCGGCAGTTGGAGTCGATCGAGGATCATCGCGGGCGGAATACCGAGTGCGAACTCCAACACGGAGAGCAGGCCGGCCAACGCCCGCGCGCGCGGATGCGGAGCACTGTCGAGTGCCGCGCCGACGCGTTCGCACACCCGCGCGCGCCGCAATGCGGTCAATGCGAGCTCAGGATCATGCGCCGCTTCGCCAATCAAATACGCCGTGACCCGGACCAATTGCTCCATGACCGCGTCGCGCCCGAGCAATTCGAGCGCATGCTCGACCGATCGTGGCCCGCGCGCACCGAATGCTGCTGAACGAATCGAGCGCAGCATCGATGCCGCGAGCTGCGGATCATCGCGTACGAAGGTGTCAAACGCGGCGTTCGGGGGGCGGCCGTCGACAAACTGTGCGAGCATCGAGATCGAGCGGAGCACGCTTGCTTCGGCGTCAGTGTCGATGGGTGCCGAAGCGGAGCGCGTGAGCAATCGGCCCGTGTACATCGGCACCCCCATCGACAACACACGCAGACGAGCAGCCCGATCGTCCACCCCGCGTACCAGCGGGCGGAGCCCGGCATCGAGGAGGACACGTACACGGCTTTCGAGTAACGCCGGCGTATGGCGTTGTGCATCGAGCACGATCGTTGCGCCAAGCAGCGAGGGCGGCAACGGGTTGCCGTCAGGATAGCCCTCGAGCGCAAAGTGAAATCCCGCGCCCACCAGTCGCTCGACCGCTTTGCGGGTCGCCACATTATCGATGGCATCGGTGGCGATCAGCCAGACCACGTCGACCGACGCAAACCGGCTTAGTGCACCATCCCGCACAATCCCGGGCGTCACTGGCACAACAATGCTTTTCCCTGCCAGTCGAGCAAGCGAAGCAACCATTTCGACTGTACGGCGCACATCATCGTCCGGCGATTCGCGGCCACTGCCTTCATCGGCTGGACACGACAGCACACGGTAGGCGATCACGCGCTCCCGTCGATCGCGTATTGGCAGCAGTGACGCGAGCATCGTGTCGACGCTCACGTCACCCGTGCTCGGCGGGGGCGCCGTGGTCTGCGGTCGCCATCACGGCGTTGAAATACGCTGGGTCGCCCGTGACATCACGCACGACGTAAGGCGCAAGCCAGGACGGCAATACGGCAATCTCGAATTCGTGGGCCAGTTCGACTTCGGCCACGACGAGATCGCGATCGAGAAAGACATCGATCTCCCAGCGGTGATCGTCGTGTCGCACGACATGCCGACGTTTGCGAATACGCGCGGCATGCGTCAATGGCCACAACGAGTCGAACGTTTCGCGGTCGGTGTCTTCTTCGACTTCAATTCGGGCGCGCGCCGGTCCGAGTTTGACGGTGCGGGTGAAACGTTCCCGCCCGTCGGCAGTAGTTGAGTGGCGCAGCCGTTCTCGAAGCTTGGTTCCGGGCAGCCACCCTTGCACAATGCGCGCGGGGAGAACCGATGCGGCTTCGGGCGGGCAGGCACTCAACAGATATTTCCGCTCGAATTCCATCGGCAATCCGGCATCGCCCGACGGCGACTTCGGACCCAAGGTACGCAGCGCCGCCGACGCAGCGTGCTGCGCGCGTGTGATCGCTTCGGGGTTGTTGCACCAGCCGCCTTGAAACGCTTCCTGGTGTGCGAGAGCGACGGCGTTGAGCGCATTGGCCAGCGCGTCCGCCCCATCATAGCGCGCCTGTGCCGACAGCACGGCTGCATCGCGCATCGCCCCAAGAAGATCCTGTCCACGCGTCGCCATGTCATACCACGCACCGATAGCACCATGCGTTGTCGTGTGCGGGGCCAGCATCGCGCGCTGACGTTTGAGGTGAATGCGCAAGCGATGCAATGCATCGGGCAATTCACCAGCGTCGAGCGTTTCGAGCGCGCTCAGTTCAGCGCGGATAGTGAGCGCACCCAATTCGAGCCGCACTGCTACGTGTTCGGCGAAGGACATCGGCGGTACATCGTCGCCGATTCGCACAGTCAGTCGATAGCGAGAGAGCCGCTCGGCGAACGGTGCCACCCGCGCATCGAAATGACGTCGAAACGCAGAGGAAACACGATGTTGCCGACCTTCACTTCCGTCCGAAAGCCTGGCCCGCATCACCACCGATTGCGGACGCGCATCTGCGGGCAGTCCTTCCGCCTCCGCGGTCAGCCAATCATGCTGCACGTCGGCATCGCGGGCTGCGTTCGTCGCGCGCTGCAGACGCGAAAGCGAATCGAGTGACCGCGTTAATTTGCTCCCTTTCAACAGTTCGCGATGCTCCTTGCACGACGCGCGCAATCGGCGCAGCGCGACACGGGCGCGGTGCAGCGCGTCAACGGCATCGCGGCGACGCTCATCATGCGAGGATCCGGTCGCATCGACATCGGCCAGCAGCGCACGCGCCCAATCGCCGCGCGCATGCTGGAGCTGCAACAACCAGTGCAGCGTCACGATCCGAGCGCCTTCAGCAGCGGGCCGCGAAAGCGCGCTCGGCAGCAGGCGTGCGACCTGTTCACCGCTCAGTGGTGGAGCGCCGCTCATGCGTCGTCGCTCGCGTCGACAAAGACTTCCGCACTGCCATCCTCGTGATACGTCACGGTGACGTTCCATGGACGGCAGCACACCTGACAATCTTCAATGTATTGCTGCGTTGATCCCGACCCGGGGTCGAGCGTGATCTCGACCGACTCGCCGCAGTACGGGCAACTCACTTCGCTGGACAGATCCGCTACCCCGTCACCGAGGGGAAATTCCTCGTCCAACTCTTCCTCGCGGCGTGCGACATCGTCGTCGTCGTCGGGCAGGTCCCACTCGTCGGGCTTATTCATCGGTTCCGGAATCAGTGTCAGATCGCGCCTTTCGTGAAATCAATCGCCGGGGGAGATACCCGCCAGTGAAGGGCGGGGGTGCAATCCGGCCAAAATGTATCGCATATTTGGCGCGCGACAGCAAAAAAGCAGTGAGTACAGACGCGCCAAGGTTTTCCCGCAGACCCCCATTCATGTCCGGACAGCACGCGATCGTTATCACCCAGCTCGTCGCTGACGCGCTGGGGCTTGAACTCACGCCCGAGAAGTATGCGGTGCTGGGACGACGGAATGATGCTGGCACGCTTGAGGATCGGCTGCAGGCAATCGCTGGCGCGATCGGCATCGTCTACTTGCCGCGTCTGTTTTCGGTTGAGGGAATCGCCGAGGCCGTTGCGAACCCTGATGCGCCGCTGGTGCTGCTGAGCGCCGCAGCGACCGAGGTCGTGGTGCTCGGGCTGGGTCGGCGCACGCCAGCGGTGCATGTGGACGCACGTGGCAAGCAAACGGCGCTACCAACTGACGACGCGGGATTGGCCGCGGCAATCGTGTTAATTGTCGGACGCACGCCGCGGGCCCTGTCGCCGTTGCTGCTCGACCCGTCGGCTGATCCGATGCGCGCGACGCTGGAAATGATGGTCGAAACGCGATCGGTTCCCGGTGGATCGGCCCCGCGAAAGGTAAAGGGGGTGCTCGGGCGCGTCATCGACCTGCTGGCGCGCGACAAGCGCGACATCGTCATCCTGTTCGCATACGCGGCTCTGTCAGGGGTATTTGCCCTCACACTGCCGCTGAGCGTTGGTGCGATCGTGCAGCTTGTGCAAGGCGGGCTCGTTTTACAACCCGTTATCATCTTGATGGGGTATGTCGTGGTCGGAACGCTCGCCAGCGGTGCGCTGCAGGTGCTGCAACTCGGCGTCGTCGAACGGATCCAGCAGCGCGTCTTCGCGCGCATGGCACTCGAGTTCTCGTTTCGCGTTCCACGCATTCGCTACGAGACGGCGATGCAGCACGATCTTCCCGAAACCATGAACCGACTGTTCGAAGCAGTCAGTCTTCAAAAAAGTTTGTCCAAGTTCCTGCTCGATACGTCGACAGCCCTGCTGACCGTGATTGCAGGATTGATTCTGCTCACGTTCTATCACCCGTATTTCACTTTTTTCGGTTTTTTGTTGCTCGCGGTGTTGGGGGCGATTCTCTGGTTTTCGGGACCCCGAGGAGTAGAGACAAGTTTGATGGAATCAAAGTACAAGTACCGTGCGGTCCACTGGCTCGAGGAAATGGCCCGCGCGTTTCATGCGTTCAAATTTGCGGGTCGTTCTCCGTTGGGCATTCGCCGGATGGACGAAGTGTTGACCGGATACCTCACCTACCGGAACAAGCACTTCAAGATCCTGATGTACCAGACAATCAGTATCGTAGTGTTCCGTACTTTGGTCGTCGGTGGCTTCTTGGTACTGGGCAGTCAACTGGTGATTGACCGACAGATTTCACTCGGTCAGTTCGTGGCGGCCGAAATCGTGATTGTGACGGTGCTGCTCAGCGTGGAGAAGATCATCCTGAGCATGAGCACCATCTACGACATTCTGACTTCGGCAGAAAAGGCCGGGTATGTGTCTGATCTCCCGCTGGACGACGTGGGCGGCACCGCACTGCCTGTGTCGGATCGCGGCATGGCCATCGAACTGCGGGGTGTAAGCTATCGCTACACGCCCACATCAACGCCCGTGTTGTCACGCGCGACGTTGCGCATCGCACCGGGTGAGCGCGTGGCCATCACCGGGTATGAGGGCGCGGGCCGTTCCACGCTTCTGAAACTCATCGTCGGCCTTCTCGGTGACTACGAGGGTACGTTGCTTTTCGACGGCGTGCCATTGCGTTCACTCGATCGCAATGTGTTGCGTGAGCAGGTGGGCCAATATCTGTCGGCGACCGATCTCTTTGACGGATCGATCGTCGACAACGTGTCGGTCGGCCGTCCGGGAATCGGCGAGCGTGAAGTGCTCGCGGCCATCGAAGCGGTCGGCCTGACCCGCGACATACAGGAGATGCCGGAAGGGATTCACTCCGTGATTGCGCACGGGGGACGCCGTCTTCCGCACGGGGTTGCGATCAAGCTTTTGTTCGCGCAAGCGATTGCCGGTGCGCCGCGTCTCATGGCGGTCGACGATCTCTCCCAGAATCTGCAGGGTTATGAACGGCAACGACTGGTGTCGTTGCTCACTGATCCGGCGCGACCGTGGACCGTTGTCGTGGTCTCGCATGATCCTCACCTGTTGGCCGTGATGGATCGTGTCATCGTGCTCGATGCTGGGGAGATCAGGCAGGACGCGCCCTTCGCCGAGTTGCGCAGCGACCCATACATCCAGCATTTGATCGAAGCGGAAGCGAACCCTGAACTACTTGAAGAGACGCTCTGAGATGGCCCAGACATCACAGGTACCGGGTTTTGAACAGTTGTCGCTGAACACTGCGCGGTTGCTGCAGGCGCAATCGTCGTATCGCGGCGTCCTGGCCTGGTTGGGTGGTATCGCTGTCACGCTGCTGCTCGTGCTCTTTCTCCCCTGGCAACAGAACGTGCAGGGAAAAGGGAAGCTGTCGGCGCTCAGTCCGCAGGATCGGCTACAAATGCTGACGTCGCGGATTGATGGGCGGGTGGAGAAGTGGTTCGTGCCCGAGGGCGCGTTCGTCAAAGCGGGCACGCCGATCGTCGAGATCAGCGAGATCAAGGACGAATACATGGACCCGCGCTTGAGCGAGCGCACCGGCGAACAGCTGAGTGCGAAGGAGAGTGCAAATCGCGGCAAGCTGGGGAAAGCGGAAGCGTTGTCGCGGCAAATCGACGCACTTGAACGGTCGCTGACGCTCAAGAATCAGCAGGCGCGCAACAAGGTGACGTTGTATTCAGCAGCCGTCGAACAGGCGGTGCTCGAAGATTCACTTGCACGCGATCAGTACCGCCGTCGCGAAACGTTGTACGCGTCTCCGCTCGGACTCTCGTCGTTGAACGAATTGCAGGCGGCACGAATGCGTCAGCAGTCAGCGGCAGCAAAGCTTGTTGAAAAGCGCAACGAGTTGCTGAATGCGACCGTCGACCTCGAGGGGTTCGAAGCGGAGTATCGCGAAAAGATCGAGAAGGCGAGCGGTGACCGACTCGCGACGTTGGCGGATGTCGACGAAGGGCGGGGCGAAGTGAGCAAGTTGCGCAACAAGCTGGCCTCTCTCGACGTGCGAAGCAGCTATTACCGAATTGATGCGCCGCAGGACGGATACCTCGTCAAGGCGATGAAACAAGGCGTGGGCGAAGTAGTCAAAGCAGGCGAGCCCGTGGCAACGGTGCAGCCGGTTGCGAAGCGTCGTGCTGTTGAACTCTTTGTGCGTCCGATGGACGTGCCGTTGCTGCGGCGTGGCAGCAAGGTGCGACTCATTTTTGACGGCTGGCCCGCGCTCCAGTTTTCTGGATGGCCGAGTGTGTCGGTCGGAACGTTTGGCGGTCAAGTCGCCGTTATCGATCAAGTTGCGAGCGCTGATGGATCGTTCAGAGTGCTCGTGAGTCCGGACAGCACTGACGAGGCGTGGCCCGAGCAGCTGCGACTGGGCTCTGGTGTGAATGGTTGGGCAGCGCTGCAGACGGTGCGCGTGTGGTTCGAGATCTGGCGGCAGCTCAACGGCTTCCCGCCAAGTATGAAGTCGGCAGAGGAAGCGGCTGCGGCGTCGAGCGAAAAAAAATGAGGGTGCGAGTGCTGTTGATTGCCGTATCGTTGTCACTTGCCACAGACAGCGTGTGTGCGAGCGCCCAGGCGGTCACGACGACGTCACCCAACACGGTCGCAACGACGCCATTCACCTTTGCCCGTTTTCGCGACATCGTGGCCGCCAATCACCCGACGGCGCACCAGGCGCGCCTGGTCGCGGCACAGGCGCGCAGCGCCATGCAGGAGGCGTGGGGCGGATTCGACCCGAAATTCACGCTGTCAACAGCTCAGAAGGCGTTCAAGGGGCAGCCGTACTACAACTACCTTGACGCCGCGATCAAGGTGCCGACGCCATTTGGGTCGGACATCAAACTTGGCTTCGAGCGCGCCACAGGCCCACGCGTCAGCACAGATCGTGCGACGGCGTCGACCGGGCTGCTTTCGCTCGGTCTGAGCCTTCCGCTTGGTCAGCGTCTGATCACGGACGAACGGCGCACTGCGGTTGTGCAGGCGCGTGCGCTGCGCGATGTCGCCATTGCAGAAGAGCAGGGGATGATCAACAAACTCCTGCTCGATGCCGCCAAAGTGTACGGCAACTGGTATGCAGCATCGCGTCGCTCCGAGATCGCGAATGAAGGCGTGCGGCTCGCCGCGTTCCGATTCGATGCCGTAGTCTTGCGCGTCCGCAACGGCGACAGCGCACCGATCGACACCGTCGAAGCGGCGCTCGAAGTGCAGCGCCGCGCCGTAATCCGTGCAGAGGCGGAATTGGAACTGCGTGCAGCGTCGCTGCTCGCCTCAACTTACCTCTGGGATGCGAGAGGCAATCCGGTCGACCTCGAGGCGACGTCGCGCCCGGTATTGGACGCGCTGGACGCAACACCACCGGACACGATGCGTCTCGCAACATGGCTCGCCACGGTGAGCACGCAGCATCCTGATCTGCGGAAGGCGGAGGGGAAGCTACGCGTTGCAAACGCCGATCGATTGCTCGCACTGCAAGGGATCCTGCCCTTTGCGGAAGCTACCGTCGCATCGCTCGGTGGTCGCGACGACGCATCGAAACTTGCGTCGCGCGATCAATGGGAGGGCAACTACAAGGCGGGGCTGGAAGTGCAGTCGTCGCTGCTGCTGCTCAAAGAGCGGGGCAAGGCGACACGCACTGCACAGAAGGCGGAGTTCGCGCGGTGGGATCGAGATGAAATTCGTCGAGAGCTCGCGTACAGCGTGCGAGTTGCACTGTACGATGTCGTGCTCCTCGAACAGCTTCTCACCTTGCAGCGAGTGAATGTGCGATCGACGACGTTGCTGCGCGATGCGGAGCAGCAGCGCTTTGACAACGGTGAAAGCACGCTGCTGTTGGTGAACATTCGTGAACGGGCGTTGCTCGACGAATCAGCAAAGCTCGCGTCGCTGGAAGGGAAGATCGCATCGGCGCGCGCAGGACTCGTTGTCGCGCTAGGCGATCCGGCACTACTCGCAGGGAAGTGATTGCGTCACAGCGTCAACGGCGTAGGCGGGTAGCGAAAGTTGTGGCGGACGGCTGACACTTTACGCACTCCCCGGCGTAGAAGGAGGTGAGGTTCGGCGGCGCGAACGCCGCTTCTGGATCACCCCGAACTGCCGACATATGTCCGTCCTTTTCGTCTCTGATCGCATGGCCCGCTTCCGTGGGGGCGTCATCGCAAATGTCACGGCGCTGTTGCTCCTGATGCCGTCCGCAATGCTGCACGCGCAATTTTCCCCTCCTCGTGCACTTACCGGTCGCGTCTCTGGCGGGGCGCATCTGCAAGTCTCCGAGCCCAAGGGCGACTTTAACCAGAACACTGGTAACGGTGGTGGAATTGGTGCCTCGCTGCAGTGGGGGCTCGACCGGGAATCAATCGCAAACTGGCGCCTTGATGCAGGGTTTCTCACCTATGGCAACGAAACGCGTCGCATTCCGCTGGCCGGTACTGGTGGCCTCGTCAAGCTCGACCTGCGGACCTCCAACAACATCGTTTCGGTGGTGACCGGTCCGCAGATCCAGTTCGGCAATGGTCCCGTCTCACCATATGTCTCCGCATTGGGCGGCGTTTCGGTGTTCTGGACGCAAAGTTCCGTCGAAGGCACGCAGAACGACAACTCGCCCTTCGCCACCACGACCAACAGCGACGATGTTACGCTGGCCTACGGTGGGGCGATAGGTACGTATATCCGCGTGTACAACGGCAATCGACCGGTTCGCATCGATCTGGGCGCGCGTTTTCTCCGCCACGACGACGTGAAGTATCTGAATGACAAACTGGTGCGTGAAGCATTCCAGGATAATCGCGATCCCATTCCGTTACGCGGGCGTGCAGACTTCATGACGTATTACCTCGGCGTCAACGTCGTGCTGTACTGAGTTGCGTGCCAAGTGCCGGTTACATGTCCAATGATTCAACGCATCGATCAGCCTCGCGCCTGCGTTCCTTGCGCGGGGGTCATGGTGCGTTTGGCCAACTCTTCGGTCGCGGCACTGATCGCGTCATCAACCGTGATGAACACGTTTTCTTCGCCGATTTCTTCGAGCACGCCGGCGTGTACCAGCGCGGCATGCGGCTGTGATTGCAACCCCGCAATCATCAGCGTTGTCCCCTCGCTGCGGGATCGACGAAAGAGATCACGCAGCAGCGCAATACCTGTGGCATCGATCGCCGGCACATGCCGCAGCCGCAGGATGAGCACTTTGGGACGACGGCCCATCTCACCCAACGCCTCCTTGAATCGTTCGGCCGCACCAAAGAAGAACGGACCGTCGATCTCGTAGACCTCGATGCCCGGCGGGACAGTGCGGAGCGCGATCGACTGAGGATCGGCATCTTCGTCCTCCTCGGTCATCTCGCGCGCTACCGACTGCACGCTCGTCACGTCCGCCATCCGCTTCATGAACAGGAAAGCGGAGAGAATCATGCCGACTTGCAAGGCAATCGTCAGATCGACGACGACGGTCAGCCCGAACGTCGCAACCAGCACGAGCACATCGGCCCTCGGCGCTCGCAACTGCGCGCGGAAGTTGCGCCACTCCGACATGTGATAGGCGACGATGATCAGAATGCCCGCCAACGTCGCCATCGGGATGAGCGCGGCAAGCTTTCCGACGAAGAGCGTGATCAGCAGCAGCACGATGGCGTGCGTGATTCCTGCAATCGGGGTACGGCCACCACTCTTGACGTTGGTGGCTGTGCGCGCGATCGCTCCCGTTGCGGGGATACCGCCAAATGCAGACGATGCCACGTTCGCGACGCCTTGCGCAACGAGCTCCATGTTCGAGCGATGTCTGCCTCCAATCATGCCGTCGGCGACCACTGCAGAAAGCAGTGATTCAATCGACGCGAGCAACGCAATTGTGATTGCAGGACCCGCAAGGTCACGCACCAGCTGCAGCGTGACATGCGGAAGGTGCGGCAGCGGCAACGCACCGCTTACCACACCAAAGCGCGAACCGATCGTTTCGACCGAGAGGCCGGTGAAGTAGACGACTGTCGTCGTGACCACGAGTGCGACAAATGGCGCCGGTACCTTGACCGATATCCGCGGCCACTGCGTGAGAATGACAAGCGTCAGTATCGTGATGCCGAGCGCCGCAGGCGAGAACGTTCCTATGCCCGCGGCGTATGCTTGCCACTTGTCGAAGAAGTCCGAGGGGACTGTCTTGATGGCGAGACCGAATGCGTCCTTGATCTGCGTCGAGAAGATGATCAACGCGATACCGCTCGTGAATCCGATCACGACGGGCTGCGGCACGAATTTGATCACGCCGCCAAGCTTCGCGACACCCATTGCGATCATCAGCAACCCTGCCAGAAACGTTGCGATGATCAGTCCATCAATTCCATATTTGGCGACAATCCCGGCGACGATGACAACAAATGCACCGGTCGGTCCGCCAATCTGAACTCGGGATCCGCCGAGTGCCGAGATCAGAAAACCGGCGACAATGGCCGTAACGAGGCCGCGGTCGGGGGTAACACCACTGGCAATAGCAAAGGCGATCGAGAGTGGAAGCGCAACGACCGCGACGATGACGCCCGCCGTGATGTCCCTGATTCCTTGCTCACGCGTGTAGCCCCGAAGCGTCGAAAAGAGTTTCGGGACAAAAGTCACCGACCGGCGCTCCGTTGCCGGTGGCGTCATCGCCTTTCACTCATCATTGCCGCTACGCCGATCGCGTTTCGTGTGGGCGCGTTGCCGCTTTTCAGTCAGCCGACGTTCGACTGCGCCGCGCGTGGGCTTGGTGGCCTTTCGTGCCTTGTGCACGATGAGCGCGCGTTCAACAATCGCCACGAGTCGCTGTAGCGCGGCGCGTCGATTTTGTTGCTGACTGCGGAACTCACCGGCGACAATGCGCATGACGCCTTCGCCATCGAGTCGCGACGCAAGCTTCGCCGACAAGCGAACCCGCTGTTCCTCGGTGAGTGCCTTTGTCGCCCGCACATTCCAGCGCAGTACAACACGCGTCGCACTGCGATTCACATGCTGCCCACCAGGCCCGCTGCCGGTGATCGCACGCAGCTCGATTTCAGACACCGGTATGCGAACCGACGGTGTGACAACCAGCGCCTCGGGTTCCGGCGAAAGACACGCTTCATCCACGGCACGGGTCCTTGCCAAGCTTTGCGCGGATATCAGCGGGCGTTGGTCTGGTGCCGATCGTCGGCGCTTCAAAAATCGCGACGTACTCCTCGTTGCCCGTTCTGGTAAACGACACTTCCCGATAGCCGACGGCGCGAAGTTCGCAGCGCAGCAGGGCTGGCGGCGTGCCGTGTGCGTACGTTTTGCGCTCCAGATCGAGGATTACCAGACGACCCTTAGCTTTCATCGAGGTGGCAAGATTCCAGAGCAGGCCGAATGGCTGCTCGATCTCGTGGTACATGTGAATCATGATCGCCACGTCGACGTCACCACTCGGCAGGCGCGGATCGTGTGCGTCGCCGAGCACCACTTGCACATTGGCCAACTTCTCACGCGCCACTCTGTTCTGCAACAGCACCAGGTAATCGCGAATGATATCGTTGCCGTACACGCGTCCGTTGAGGCCCACCATCGGCGAAAGACGGCTGGCATAGTAGCCATCGCCTGCTCCGATATCAGCGACGTGCAACCCCACAGTGATGCCGGCAAGTTTTGTAACGCGCGCAAACTCACCCGCGTCGTCGCGGGCATCTTCGTTTGTCCAGCGCGGCGCGACGATATCGGCAACTTCGCGCGCCGGGGCAGGGAACGACGCCGCAGGCTCACCCGGCGCCGCCGCAGCCTTGATCGAGTCTGTTGTCTGCGTCGTACCGGGTTGGGCAGCAGCCGCATCGCGTCGCACGGTACACGCGACGAGTGCGACAGCCGCGAACGCCGAAAGTCCAACGGTGCGAGCACGATTTCTTGTGAGCGTAATCACGTTGCTGCCCCCTCGGTGCGACGGTGTATACGAAGCGCAGCGACGCGACGGCCATCCATCGCCACGACCTCGAGTTCGCCGTCGGGGTAGGCTGCGCGATCGCCTACACGTGGCAGCCGACCCAGCGCAGCGAAAGCGTACCCGCCGAGTGTGGACCAATCGCCTTCCGGGATTGGCAGCTTGTGATCGGAGCGCACATCGACCAGCGACATGGATCCCGCGAGTTCGAGTACACCGTCAAAGAGCAGTGCATCACGTGAAAACGGATCGTGCTCGTCGGCGATATCACCCACCACTTCTTCGACCAGATCTTCCATCGTCACGATACCCGCTGTGCCACCATACTCGTCGAGCACCACAGCCAGATGTGCGCGCGTGCGACGCAGGTCGTCGAGCACGCGCTCGGCAGCGCGGGTTGCAGGTACAAACAACGGCTCGCGCAAATGTTCGGCGAGCACAAATGAAGCCGGGTCTTCCAGCAACCAGAAGTCCTTCGCGAGAAACACACCGACGATATCATCCGGCGTATCGCGGTAGACCGGATATCGCGAGTACCGCTCACGACGTAACGTCTGCATCAGGTCGTCGAGCTCCACATCTTCGGGAATAGCCACCATATCGGTGCGCGGTCGCATCACGTCCAGGGCCTTCTTGTTGTGAAAGTCGAAAACCCCTGCCAGCATTGCGCTGTCAGACTCGTCCAGCGTCCCGTGTGCGCGTGCCTGCATCACCAGCAGTCGCAATTCTTCGGCGGAATGAACATGCCCGCTTTCGGAGGTCGGCTGTACACCCAGAATCCGCAACAAACCATTCGCCGTGCCATTCAACATGTTGATGAACGGCAACATGACCCGCGAAAATAGCATCAGCGGTCGCACAACGAGTCGGCTTATCTCTTCCGGCTTGGCCAGCGCGATCGACTTGGGTGCCAACTCGCCGAGTACGATGTGCAGGAACGTGATCACGAGAAACGCGACCGCGATGCCGGCGCCGGTGTGCAGCGCCCCCGGCGAGGGCTCGACGCCCACGATGTGCAGCGCGCGATCAACCAGCACAGCAAATGCCGGCTCACCGATCCAACCCAACGCCAGCGAGGCGAGGGTGATCCCCAACTGCGTCGCCGAGATGTACCGATCGAGCTGTTGCAGCGCCCGCTGCACCACCAAGGCACTCCGGTCTCCTTCGGCGGCCATCTGGTCGATTCGGCTTCGACGCACCGCGACAAGCGCAAACTCCGCTGCGACAAAAAAGGCGTTCAGCAGCACCAGGAACAGCACCATCAGCAGGCGCAGTGTGGCACCGCTGAAGGTCAGCTCGGCATCTGCCATCAGCGTAGCGCTAACGATCATCACAAAAGGTCATCACAAAAGGAAACGGTTGGGCAGGTGGTTCGTCCTGACATTGCAATCTGCAAGACAGTCGGGCGATCCGCGCCTCTTGCATTCTGCGAATTCACTCAGACTGCCTCCGGCACGTCCCGCCGGATCACTTAGAACGACCAATTGCGCTACACCCCTGCCTACCCACAGGTCGCGATCAACCAGATGCTCGACGCGCGCCGAGTTTTGCGCTGGGTCTGGCTGGGTCGCATTGTCCTCG
This sequence comes from Gemmatimonadaceae bacterium, assembly GCA_043753735.1. GTDB lineage: Bacteria > Gemmatimonadota > Gemmatimonadetes > Gemmatimonadales > Gemmatimonadaceae > Gemmatimonas. Next base: position 2,665 of record JAYUWD010000110.1, on the reverse strand, counting down.
CGTGCGCAATTCTGGTGGCTGCGGTGTTCGTCTGGAACCGCGCCGACCCCACTGATACACTGGTCGCCACGCTCGCGTTCGCCGTGGCCGTGCTTGCGACCGTCGGCTCAGCAATGTACGGCGAAGTGCAGCGACGGTCGTACGGTCCGATTTTTTATGGACTGCAGTGTGCGGTCGATCTCGCACTGGTCACTGCAGTAGTTCACATCACGGGTGGGTGGAGTTCGCAGTTTGCTGCGCTTTACATTCTCGTGATCGCAAGCGCGGCACTGCTGCTGAGCTTTCGCGGCGGACTGGCGGTTGCGGGCGGTGCCTGTCTGCTCTATTCGCTCGACGTGTTATGGCTTCGGCCCGCCGCGTCACATTTCGGCATGACGGTGCAGATCGGCGTCTTTGTCGTCGTCGCGATCGGTTCCGGCTACGTTGCGCTGCGTTTGCGTCAGGCGGGACTTGGGCAGGATGCGCTCGCTGCGCAGCTCGTCAAGGTGCAGCTCGAAGCCGCTGACATTCTTCGCACCATTCGCTCCGGAATCATCACCGTGGACGCGGGCGGACGGCTCGTTTACGCCAATCCCGCGGCTACAGAGCTGCTTGGCATCAATCTTCGCCAGTTTGTTGGACGTCCACTGGCAAAAACGCTGCAGGACGTTGCGCCCCACCTGGCGCAGTTGCTCGAGCAATCGTCGCGCAATGGAGTCCGCACCACGCGCGCCGAAGGGGTGATTCGTCGTGACGGTGAGGAGATTCAGATCGGTGTGACAACCACGGTCGCCGATGGTACGCGCCCAAGTGGAGGCACGACGGCCACCGCGATCTTTCAGGATATCTCCGACAGCAAGCGATTGCAGTCGCTGCACGTGCGTGCCGAACGGTTGCAGGCGGTGGCCGAGTTGAGTGCGTCGCTCGCACACGAGATTCGGAACCCGCTGGCGTCGATACGGAGTGCGACGGAGCAGCTCTCCCGTAGACAGAGTCTGATCGCGCCGGTGACCGAGCAGGACGAGGACGAGCGCATCCTCTTCGGTCTGGTGTTGCGGGAAGCAGATCGGCTGAGCCGCCTGTTGGCCGACTTTCTGGATTTTGCGCGCACGCAGGTGACGCGGGTAGTGCCGCTCGATCTCGGTGCGCTTACCCAAGCGGCAGTGACCATCGCCGGTACGCACCCCGATCGTTCTGCGGGCGTCAAGATCACCGTCAAAGTCGAAGCTGACTTGCCGACCGTTGATGGCGATGAAGACCTGCTGCATCGCGCGGTTTTCAACCTTGTGTTGAATGCCGTGCAAGCCGTCGGTGAGACCGGGCACATTCAGGTCGAAGTGCGCCGGTTCATCACCGATGCCCGCAAAGAAGCGAGTGGTGCCGCGACGATCACCGGCGATCATCTCGCAATCACTGTCACCGACGACGGTCCGGGTATTCCGCCTGAATTGCGTGAACGCCTGTTCGAGCCATTCGTGACTGGAAAGCGTGGCGGCACAGGGCTCGGGCTTCCCGTTGTATATCGCGCCGTCGAGGCGCACCGCGGACTGGTGCTTGTGGACCCGCTGCTGACAGGGGTGCGCTTCACCGTGTTGTTGCCGCTGGCGTCGAACGTCGAAATGTCGGATGCACCGCATTCGGTAGGATTCGATGACGACTCCGGGATGTTGTTCAATTTGGAACTTTCGCAGAACCGTACATTCGACGCCGCGTTGTCACGCGCCAGTGGAGTCGCACAATGATCGCACCCGCACATCCTTCCGCACTCGGATCAGCTCCGCGCGTTCTCATCGTCGATGATGAAGTCGGCATTCTCGACTCGTTGCGCATTTTGCTCAAGAACGAAGGCTTCATTCCGTTTACGGCGCACGGCGGGAAGCAGGGCGTCGAACGCATGACTGAATTGCGACCCGATATCGTGCTGACCGATGTGCGCATGCCTGATATTGGCGGAGTGCAGCTGTTGAGCACCGCGCGTCAGGTCGATCCGGAAATGCCCGTCATCCTGATGACGGCGCAGGCCACACTGCAGTCGGCAATTCAGGCGGTGAACGAGGGGGCGTTCTACTACATCCAGAAGCCATTCCGCAACGACGAACTGCTGGCGATTCTGCGGCGTGCTTCGGAGCATCGGAAGTTGCGCGCAGAAAATCACACGCTCAAACAGGAGATCAAGCGACGCGAGCGAAATACGACGGGGCGACCGGTCGGCAACAGTCGTAGCTGGATTGACGTGTTGCGTTTGGCCGAAACCGTTGCGCCGACTGATTCCACGGTACTGATAACCGGCGAATCAGGAACGGGTAAGGAAGTTGTCGCGCGCTACGTCCACGATCTCTCCACCCGCAGCGACCACAGCTTCCTTTCGATCAACTGCGGTGCGCTCCCGGAGTCACTGCTGGAAAGCGAATTGTTCGGACATGTGAAGGGGTCGTTTACTGGCGCCGTGAAGGACAAGCAGGGTCTGTTTGCTGCGGCGCAGAGCGGCACTTTCTTTCTCGACGAGATCGGTGAAACGACAGCCTCGACCCAAGTGAAGTTGTTGCGCGTGTTGCAGCAGCGCGAAGTGATTCCCGTCGGTGCCACCGAGGCGCAATCGGTCGACGCGCGCGTGATTGCCGCCACCAATCGCGATCTCGAGGAAGAAATCAAGCGCGGCAGCTTTCGCGCCGATCTGTTCTATCGA